>NZ_WYDS01000005.1 GCF_009914765.1 Halodesulfovibrio sp. MK-HDV
TTCTTGTCGAAGTAATATGGAATGGAACAGAAGGTATATGACGATTCAGTGCGCAGCGTATGAATTACTGGTAATGGTAATGACTATACAAAACTCGCATTAAAGAAACTATCTCAGCTGCGAACGCAAGTAACACTCTCTCTAAGATTACAACAGTTTTTTTAAGTAATAGAATAGTCCCTTTTTTATATTGAGAATACTATTCCAACATAATATAATGGAAATGTTATATTTTACTACGTAGCCTCAGCTAAGAATTTAAGAAGCTAGTATTAATGTCTGAACAGTGCCGATGTTCGTTTAAGGATGCTTAATACGTGTGGGATAGGTTGCAATGAATTATGTGGCGTAACGGAAGGAGGACGTAATGGAAGAATATCTGAAGCAGGCTTTAGATATTGTAAAAGCACAGGCGAGTGTTCGCACCATGACCGAAGATGAACTCGGCTCAATGATGCATAAATTAGCTTTCGGTATTAAACAGATTGCTGAAGGCGCTCAAGAAGAAGTGGTGCAAGAGCCGATAATGGAGCCTGGGAAAGCCATTAAAGAAAAATCAATTACCTGCCTTGAATGCGGTAAGGCTTTTAAGATTCTTACCCGCAAACATTTGCTCTCGCATGAACTGTCTATGCACGAATACCGCGAAAAATATGGCTACAAAAAAGGCATTCCGCTTGTTTGTAAGTCACTCCAGCGTGAGCGTAGAAAAAAAATGAAAGACATGCGCCTGTGGGAAAAACGTAAGAAGAAAGTCGAGTAGACAACTTTTTGCCCCACTCTGTAGGTTGTATATACCTACAACAAGGCCATGCTATAAATCTGGCAAGAAAAAACCCGCATTGGATTGATTCCAAAGCGGGTTTTTAGTGTTTGTTCGTAGCTTAGCGAATTTCGCGAGTCGTACTGAATACGATCTTCGGGTAACGTTCTTGAGCAGATTCGAGCTTCCAAGGGTTTGGAGCCAGATATGCAAGGCATCCCTCAGCATCAATAGCGAGGTCGCTGCGGTAGTAGTCTTTAAAGTCTGCCAGAGCTTTTTCATCATCGCTGCTAATCCAGCGGGCAGTTGTAATCATACACGGTTCGTAGAGTGCGTTTACGCTATACTCTTCTTTCAAACGGTGAACGATTACGTCAAACTGCAGAATGCCAACTGCGCCAAGAATGTAGTCACTGTTGGAAATAGGGCGGAACAGCTGTACTGCCCCTTCTTCTGCCAGCTGCTCAAGACCCTTCTGCAACTGCTTGCGCTTCATAGGGTCTCTAAGCTGTACGCGACGGAAGTGTTCCGGTGAAAAGTTCGGTATACCCACAAATTTCAGCTCTTCTTTGGTGGTAAAAGTATCACCAATTTTGATAGTGCCGTGGTTGTGGATACCGATAATGTCGCCTGCGTAGCTTCATCAATACCGGTTCTGTCCTGCGCCATAAAGATGGTCGCGTTCGCGATGGTAAAATCTTTGCCGACACGGTGATGTTTTACTTTCATGCCACGGGTAAATTTACCGGAACAGATACGCATAAATGCGATGCGGTCACGGTGGTTTTTATCCATGTTTGCCTGAATTTTGAAAACAACACCGGAAAAATCTTCTTCAAACGGTGATACTTCGCGTGTTGTGGAAGGGCGGCTTTTCGGAGCAGGAGCCAGTTCAACAAAAGCATCCAGCATTTCCTGCACACCAAAGTTGTTGATCGCGGAACCGAAGAAAACAGGAGTCTGCTCACCGTTAAGGTAGCGCTCTTTATCAAACGGGTTACCGGCGCCTTCAAGCAGTTCAAGCTCGTCACGGAGTTGTTCTGCAAATTCACCAAGGTATTTTTCAAGGCGAGGATCGTTCACATCGTTGAAAACGAGACCATCCTGAGCTTTACCTTCATGCACTGAACTGAACAAGTGTAGCTCGTTCTTATAGATGTTCCATGTGCCTTTAAAGTCCATACCCATGCCGATAGGCCATGTGAGTGGAACGCACTCGATTTTCAAGCGCTCTTCAATATCAGCCATAACATCCAGAGGATCGAGACCCTCACGGTCAAGTTTGTTAACAAAGGTAACGATAGGAGTGTTACGCAGGCGGCAAACGTCCATGAGTTTCAAAGTCTGTGTTTCTACACCTTTTGCGGAGTCGATAACCAGCAAGCCGGAGTCAACCGCAGTGAGTACACGGTAGGTATCTTCAGAGAAGTCCTGGTGACCCGGTGTATCAAGCAGGTTGATTTCATGTCCTTTGTATTCAAACTTCATAACAGAGGAAGTAACAGAAATACCACGTTCCTGTTCCATGGCCATCCAGTCAGAGGTCGCGTGGCGTGCCGCTTTACGGGACTTTACTGAACCCGCCATCTGAATTGCACCACCGTACAACAACAATTTTTCTGTAAGGGTGGTTTTACCGGCATCCGGGTGACTGATGATGCCGAATGTACGGCGCTTATTAACTTCGCGTTCTAAAGCTTTACTCATGGTTATTCCTCTGTATCCGTTTTGCTAACAAAAACGGTACGATCTCGCAAAAAACAGCGCGTTTTACCGCGCTGCTGTATGTGCTGATATTGTAAGTGTAAAATTTTCATCTTACACTGTTGATGACTGCGTATTCCACAAAGAACCTGCTTTGGTCAAGAAAGAAGAGGCACGGCTGCTTCCACTTCTTCTATATATAATGTCTTGGGCTATCGGTATGCGTACCATTTGGGCAAATTACACGGCATACATTTTCACCATGCCTATCTTCTGCTAAACTGCTCATACATCTTTTATGAGGCAGGAGACACCTATGCAGATAGAACGAATGAATCTTGTGCGAAAAATTTCTAAATTTCCAGCCGCACAAAGTGTTATTTATTGGATGCGCTGCGAACATAGAGCACAAGATAATTGGGGGTTACTCTACGCCTTACAGGAAGCGGAGAGTCAGAACCTGCCATTGCTTGTTCTTTTTTGCCTGTCCGGTTCCACCCCAAATGGCTCATACAGGCAAAAGCAGTTTCTTTATGATGGAATTCAGGAAACCAAAAAATCTCTCGAACAGTTAGGCATTCCCTTCATAAATTCCAATGCACAGCACCCCGAAGAGTTGGCAGAGCTCATTACGACTTTTGCCCCCTACATGGTCGTAACAGACCAGTCCTCTTTAAAGCCTCAGCAGTTATGGCTTCATGCTATACAAAATCATACAGAATGCGCCATTGCCGAAGTTGACGGGCGAAATATTGTCCCCCTTCGTCATGTTTCAGAAAAGCAAGAATACGCAGCCCGCACGATTCGTCCCAAAATTCACCGCTTACTCGAGCAGTTCCTCACGCCGTTTCCAAAACTCACAGCTCCCAAAGTCGTCTGGCAAGGTGACACGCATTCAGAAGCGTTCAAACCGCCGCAAGCAGGGCAGGACAATTCTGTTGCCGTTCCTCATTTCAAGTCAGGTGAAAAAGCGGCTCAAGATGTTCTTCAGCATTTTGTGAACAAAAAAATTCACAACTACCTTCTCAGAAATGATCCGACAAAAGATGCCCTTTCAAATCTTTCACCATACCTGCACTATGGAATGCTTTCAGCCCAGCGTGCCGTATTGGAAACACTGGAGCACCCGCAAGTTCCCGTCGAAGCAAAAGAGGTGTTTCTGGAAGAGCTAGTCGTGCGTCGTGAACTTGCGGACAATTTTTGTTTCTACAACCCGCTTTATGATTCCACAAAATCTTTCCCGCAGTGGGCACAAAACACTCTTGAAAAGCATCGTTCCGACCCGCGCGACTACATCTATTCACTCAAAGAATTGGAACAGGCAGAAACCCACGATCCGCTTTGGAATGCTGCGCAGCAGGAACTCGTGTATCTGGGGAAAATGCACGGCTACATGCGCATGTATTGGGCAAAAAAAATATTGGAATGGACAACCTCACCCGAGGAAGCAATGCATCATGCCATTTATCTCAATGATACCTATTCACTCGATGGCGTAGACTCCAACGGGTACACCGGCATCGCATGGTCCATCGGTGGGGTACATGACAGAGCATGGCGCGAACGTTCAGTTTTCGGTACCGTTCGGTACATGAACTACAACGGTGCCAAACGGAAATTCAACGTCGATGAGTATATTGAAAAGATCAGGCTGGCTGTTGAGCAGATTGGTAAGCCGTAAGTTGCTTGTTTAGCCTCCGGCGGGTCTACGACGTTTTTGAGGGAAGACTTTTGTCTCCGACGGCTGGGGGAAACCCTTTTGGAAAAGGGTTCTCCCCCAGACCCCTTTCCTAAAACTTTTATTATGCGAAGTACGCCCGTTAATAGATTTTTCACGCGGCTTAGCTGTACTGACTTGAATAATAAAAAGGCTGTCCCTCATACGAAGGACAGCCTTTTCTCATTTCACGAAAGGTAATGGAGCATAAGCCGCGAGGTTACGTTAGTAACGGGCTAAACTCGCAAATAAAAAGTTTGAAGGGGGGTCTGGGGGGAAACTTGCAAAGTTTCCAGCCCAGCCGCCGGAGGCAAGCACCGCAGGTTCGCCGAAGGCCCACCCGCTGGTAATCCTAATCCCCCGTCGGAAAAACTAAAGCTTCAATGAGCCTCTGAATTCTTCCAGATCGGTGATGTTCAGCTTGGCCATCAGCTGTTCGAGCTGATCCACGAGACGGAACGAGAAGTCTGGACGCAGGAAGTTTGCGGTACCTACTTGTACGGCATGCGCGCCTACGAGGATAAATTCGAGGACATCTTCTGCTGATGCAATGCCGCCCATACCGATTACGGGAATGGAAACAGCTTTGCAGACCTGATGCGTGCAGCGCAGCGCTACAGGTTTGATTGCAGGCCCTGAAAGACCGCCGATTACGTTTGCGATAAGCGGCTTGCGGGTGCGAATATCCACGCCCATTCCGGAGAGTGTGTTGATGCAGGAAATAATATCTGCACCGGCGCCTTCTACGGCTTTAGCGATGGTGGTGATGTCGGTAACATTCGGGCTCAGCTTGATAATTACTGGCTTGTCACCGGCAGCTTTTTTAACAGATTCTGTTACGCGTGCTGCCAGTTTCGAATCTTGTCCGAAGAGAATGCCGCCTTCCTGCACGTTAGGGCAGGAAATGTTCACTTCGATTGCTGCGATGCCTTCTTCAGCTGCGAGCACTGCGGTGAGTTCACCGAACTCAGCAGGATCACATGCGTAGATGTTAGCAATAACAGGCAGCTCAGCGGTTGGAAGCTTCGGCAATTTTTCAGTGATGAAATTTTCTACACCGGAGTTTTGCAGACCAACGGCATTGAGCATACCGCATGGAGTTTCTGCAATACGTGGCATCGGGTTACCCGCACGCGGCTCAAGGGAAAGCCCTTTTACCACAATACCACCGAGTGTTTTAAGATCGCCGTATGGGGCAAACTCTACACCGTATCCGAAAGTGCCGGATGCGGTGAGAATCGGGTTCTTAAACTGTAAATCGGTAGAGCCTGGAAGCGTTACGTTCATAGTCATTGTAGCCTCCTACTCTTCGTCGAGGATAATTTGATCTGCCCAGAATACAGGCCCGTGCTCACATGCTTGCGCGCGACCGGCTGCAACACCTTTGGCAGTCATTTTATCTGTTGTTTTAGTTACACAACCCAAACATGCGCCAACGCCGCATGCCATACGGTTTTCGAGAGAAAGCTGACAACGTGCGTTATGCTTTGCTGCAAACGTCTGCACCGCCCGTAAGAACGGAGTAGGACCACAGGCAAGCACCAGGCCGTCAGTTTCTGCGTATTCTTTAACGCTTGTTTCAACCAAATCAAGAAAATGTGCTAAATCATCAGGGCCGCGCTCAAGGTGGCTTGCTGCTGTAATGCGTTCATTGATTGATTCAAACGGGTAGCAGTTCAAAGGCATTCTGTGCCCGAACTCCATATGCAGGTTCCATGGTTGTGGATGCTTCTGCGCGTAGGCAACAAGCGGCGCAATGCCGATACCACCTGCGAGCAGCAGTGTAGGGGTTTTATCCTCTACAACGAATGGAGTACCTAAAGGTCCCCAGACCACAACCCTGTCACCGGTTTTCAGTTCTGCAAGACGGCGTGTTCCGCGTCCTACAACCTGAAAGAAAATTACGAGATCGCGTTTGCTCACGCGACAAATTGAAAAGGGACGCGCCCAGATCATATCAAGCGCCCACCCTTCCGGGCGAAGCATCACAAATTGGCCTGGCTTCCAATCTGCCCATTCCGGGCGCTCAATGCGTAGGGCGAAAAAGAGACTTTCGCCGGATACTGTTCCAAAGGGAACATTATCGAGAACTGTAAGTGTAGTGCATTGTTCCTGATGCATAATTCCTGTAACCTCATTGCAATTTCTTAAGGCATGTTAGACCTGCCCAAAGCGTGCAAATCCTGATAGTAAAGTATTACCCGAACGTCGAGCCGTTTACGTGTACGTTCTTTCTCCTCTAGTCGCAATCAATACTTTGGGGCAAAATCGAGTTTACAGTTTCCATTTTTTTTAACGGAACGCCCCATCGGCATGAACCTATCACAGAAATAATATCTACTGTAACTTTTTCATACATTCATTAAGCATACAAGCGCAGTAGAAATGAAATTCTCTGCACACACTGCTGCTTTGACACCGGTTCAAATGTCTTTTGGGTTGTGTAATGTTAAAAAAGAGTTTCCTAAGGTAGTGTATTAGAGTTGCCAACGGGGAGTTCAATGGTTATGTGCTACAACGCAGACAACGACGAAAATTTTTTCCGCCAGCAAAATTTTTTCAACTAATTGCACGGCAATTGGTTGAACCACCTAGGTGCGGCGGACCATAAGAGATATATATATGCAAAATAAACCTGAAATTTTGGCACCTGCCGGTGATAAAAACGCGTTTCTCGCAGCAATAGCTGCGGGTGCTGACGCGGTATACCTTGGCTTGAAACATTTTTCTGCCCGTATGGCGGCGGATAACTTCTCCTCTACCGAGCTTTCTAAGATGGTAGAGCTTGCCCACAAAGAAGACCGCAAGGTCTACGTGGCAATGAACACACTTGTTAAGCCGGGTGATCCTGATTCCGCTGCACGCCTTATCGGCAGACTTCAGCGCGATGTACAGCCGGACGCACTTATCATGCAGGATTTAGGCATGGTTGAAGTGGCAAAACAGGTTGGTTTTAAGGGCGAATTGCACCTTTCTACACTGGCGAACGTTACCCACCCTGCTGCATTTAAAGTTGCACAGGAAATGGGCGTAGACCGCATCATTCTTCCACGTGAGCTGGATATTGATGAAGTACGTCAATGCAGTGATGCATGTCCTGAAGACATGTCTCTTGAAATGTTCGTACACGGTGCGCTTTGCTACTGTGTATCCGGACGTTGCTACTGGTCCAGCTACATGGGCGGTAAATCCGGTCTTCGCGGTCGCTGTGTTCAGCCTTGTCGCCGCGTGTACCAGCAGAAAGCTCGTAAGGGACGTTTCTTCTCTTGTCAGGATTTGTCTCTGGACGTTCTGGCAAAAACACTTCTTCCTATTGAAAATCTCAAGTCATGGAAGATTGAAGGCCGTAAAAAGGGCCCTCATTATGTGTACTACGTAACTACAGCGTACAAACTGCTTCGTGATAACCCGGACGATCCGAAAGCGCGTAAACAGGCAGAGCAAATTTTGGAACAGGCGCTTGGTCGTCCTTCCACTCATAGCACCTTCCTGCCGCAGAAACGTCGTTCTCCTGTTGATCCGGGCGAACAGACAAGTTCCGGTCGCCTTGTTGGTAAGATTACCGTTGAGCCGCCTGCAAAGGCTAAAAAGGGCGAACGCACTTACCCTAAATATTTCTTCAAGCCTCGCTTTGAGCTGCTGAAAGCTGACTACCTGCGTATTGGGTACGAAGATGAGCAGTGGCACTTTACAGACCGTGTTCCGCATCCGATACCGAAAAACGGTACTTTTGTACTGCGCGCACCAGCTGGTAAGCGTCCGAAAAGCGGCACTCCTGTATTTTTGATTGATCGCCGTGAACAGGAAATGATCAATCTCCTGAAAGAATGGGATGGCAAGCTGTCCCGCTGTAAAGGCAAAAAGAGTGAAGCTATTGAAGCACCTCTTACCTATCCTGCAGCAGGCAAACGCCCACGCGCAGTTACTATTCTCATGCGTGACCATCTTCCGCATGGTAAAGAAGGTAAAGCAGGTAAATTTACAGATACAGCAAACGGCATCTGGCTTGGTGAACGTGCGCTGAAAACTGTTGGACGTACTCTCTTTGGTCGTATGTCATGGTGGTTGCCACCAGTGATCTGGCCAAACGAAGAAAACAAATGGCGCTCCATGATCAAAATGGCGCTGCGTCAGGGTGCTCGTCACTTTGTACTCGGCTCCCCGTGGCAGGCTGCTTTCTTTGAAGGCGCACGCAACATCGATCTTATTGCAGGTCCATTCTGTAACCCGTCCAACCCTGCTGCAATTGCAGCATTGAAAAAGATGGGCTTCAAAGGCGCTATCATTTCTCCAGAGCTTGCTCAGGAAGATATTATGGAACTGCCTAAACAGAGTTGTCTGCCGCTTGGCGTGGTTCTTTACGGTTACTGGCCAATGGGCATCTCCCGATTCCCTCTTGAAGGCGTAAAACCGAACGAGCCGTTCTATTCTCCAAAAGGCGAATGCTTCTGGCTGCGCCGCTACGGTCAGAACTCCTGGATTTACCCGGGCTGGCCTATGGATATCGAAAAGAACAAGCAGCTGCTTCTTCAGGCTGGTTACACCATGTTTGTAAAACTCATGGAAAAACCACCATCTGTTGTTCCTGAAGCAAAACGTACTTCCCCGTTCAACTGGGATCTGGATCTGTTATAAGATTTGTAACGTGATGCCGTAAATAGAATAAAAAAAGGCTGTCCTTCGTATGAAGGACAGCCTTTTTTTATTTTGGTCAGAGATACTTTGGTAAGCTAATAGTAGCCCCAAAGTTAATGTTACTGATCAGCTTCTTTTTCAAGTGTATTCTCGAGCTGACGATCTGTGTCAGTATCAAGAGGCTGGTCTAAAGCTGAAGTGTCATCTTTGCGTTCTGCTGCAACATCTTCTTTGATATCGCTAGCAATATCAGATTGCAGACCGTGACCTGTCTCGTTGATTATGTTGCTTGTTGTAAGCCCCGGAACCTTGCGGCCGGTTGCGTTGTACAAGGATGCTACAGAGATCATGTAGTCACCGCGAGCGGTAATCAGAGAAGCTTCTGCAGAAGATAAATCAGACTGTGCATCAAGTACATCAGTGTTGGTACCAACCTGTGCCTGATAGCGTGCTACAGCCATACGGTATGCTTCTTCTGCTGCGGCAACGGTTTTTTCTGCTACTTTAATACGCTTTGCAGCGGTAATAATATTCAAGTAGCGAGATTTAACTTCAAACGCAGCTTCCTGCCATGTGTTTGCTTCAGTAGCTTTAACAGAAAGTACGTTCTGCTTTGCGCTGGTTGTTGCAAAGTAGGTGGTACCCCAGGAGAAGAGGCTCCATTCAAGTGTTGCACCGACTGAAGTGTTGGAAAGAGCCGTCGTATTGTTGTTGCTATCGAATCCGTTAACATCAAAACCGTCACCATTTTTTACATATTCCACATTCGCGAAGATTTGCGGGTAAAAGTCGCTTGCTGCGAGAGTTACCTGCTCCTGAGAAATCTCAGTTGCCTTACGGGCAATAAGAATGTCAGGGCGGTAATGAGCAGCGGTATCAAGGCTAACTTCAAGTGGCTGTTCAAACGGGAAATATGCAAGTTCGCCTTCGTATTGAATATGTGCATTAACAGGCAGGTTAAGGAGCGTGTTCAGACGGGCTTCCTGAATAACAACCGTATTCTGTGCAGAAATGAGGGTGTCTTCAGCTTCAGAAAGCTGTGCTTCAGCACGCAGAACGTCGATACGCGGCTTGAGGCCAACATCGTAAAATGCCTGTGCAACTTTTAGCTGAGAAGCAAGACGTTCAACGGAGTCTTTAGCAGACTCAACATTTTCACGTGCTGCCAGCAGGTTAATAAAGTTCTGTTGAACAAGAAAAATAAGGTTTAATTCTGACAGTCCAAGTGCAAGCTCCTGACTCTGTGCAGTAAGGGCAGCGCTGTTGTAGGTAGCAAGAATATTAAAACCAGTAAAAATTGGCTGTGACACTGTCAGAGACCATTGGTATATGTTGTGGTTGTTGAATACACTTTTATCCGAGTAGGAGGCTGTGTATTCAGTGCTCAAAGCTGGGCCAAAAGCACCACGGGCAGCTTTTCTTGTTTCTTCGGCGCTAGTTGCGCCTCTACGGGCAGCTTCAATGGACGGGTTATCAGCGAGGGCTTTCAGCACAGCCTTTTTTAGAGTAAAAGTTCCTGAGAATAGGATGCCAGCAGTGTCTTCTGGCTTAATTGCGTTTGAGGCCTGTTTGATTTCAGCAGCCACAGCAGAGCGTTCAGCCGGGGATGCTTCGCGGTCAATCTTAACATCCTGTGGAACGTCTTCCTGTGAGGTCATCTCTTCTGCATAAACAGGCGCTGCTATAATGATACTCAGCATTATGAGTAAAAGCAGCTGTTGCCAACGGGGGCATCTCATGGTCGGGTCTCCTTGCGTTTGTCTCAAAGACTCGCAGCTAGCACCATAAAAGAATATTCGACGAAGAATAAACATTTTTAAGAGCTGTTTCAAGGGTAAGGGGATAAAAACACTGATCTATACGTAATATAACGTTGTGTTTCAGGTATGCTTCCGTGTGTGAGGAGAAGCACTGAATGATCAGGATAATTCCTAAGTAGTTATAGGATTCAAACACTGTTTGAAAAGCTAGTTTCTACTCAAAATCACGTACTACTGCAAGGCACTTTCGGTTAAAAGCGAAAAACAGGGTGCCTTTTCGCCTGACGCTACTTGAACCTTCACAGAAAAATTCATTCATTTATCATTTAATTTAAAAAATATTAGGTGGATATGGAAGAACTTTAAACCGCAAGATATTTAGGGTACAACGCATCAGGCTAAAAATAAAAATATCCGTAACATCAACCGGAGAAATATATGGGCGATACCAACATCTTCATGCTCATCGGGCAAGCGACAATTGTTGTAAAAATTGTACTTGGAATGCTTGCACTTATGTCCGTCATTAGTTGGACAATTATGTTTAATAAGTGGCTTACACTCAGTTCTGCTAAGAAACGTGCCTCCAAAGGCATTAATGCTTTTCAGGATGCTAAATCGCTACGCGAAGCTGTTCAGGCCGTAGGCACTGATGCTTCTTCCCCACTCTTTTTCGTAGCACAACAGGGCGTGGATGAATATACACGTCTTCGCGATAACGTAAATTCTTCAACCGTAATTGCAGACAACGTTCAACGTTCTTTGGAACAGGGCGTGACTATGCAGTCTGCATCTCTTTCCGGCGCATTGCCGTTTCTTGCGACATGTGCGAACTCAGCACCGTTTATCGGTCTGTTTGGTACTGTATGGGGTATTATGCACGCCTTCCAGACCATCGGTCAGATGAAGTCAGCAGCATTGGCAGCTGTAGCACCGGGTATTTCCGAAGCATTGGTAGCAACAGCTATCGGCCTTGCTGTGGCAATTCCTGCTGGCATCGGCTACAACATGTTCCTTGGTAAATTGCAGGACATTGAAGTGCAGCTTAATTCTTTCTCCGGTGTATTTTTGAACCGTGTGCAGCGTGAATTACACACACAGCGTCCAAAACGTACCACCGGCGAAGGGTAGCACGCATGGCTATATCTATCGGAAATAAAAGAGGCTTTGTGTCTGAAATCAACGTGACGCCTTTTGTAGACGTTATGCTGGTTTTGCTCATCATTTTTATGGTGACAGCACCACTCATGACACAGGGGCTGGACGTAGAACTGCCACAAACAGAAACTGTTTCCGCTTTGCCATCAGATAAAGATCATTTGATACTTACCATCGATAAGAACGGTAAGATGACGCTTGATGACTACGCTGTAACAGAACAGGATCTTCCGGGACATCTGGATCGCCTTGTAAAAAAACAAAATAAGCAGCTCTTCCTGCGCGCAGATACAAATGTAGCATATGGGAAAGTTGTTAATGCGATGGGCATTATTAAAGGTGCCGGCATCGATAATTTAGGAGTTCTCGCTGAAACTCCAGAAACCCCGACCGCAAAAAAATAGGTGTTTGTAACATGCGCTCCTTGAGTATGTTGTTCTCCCTATGTCTTCATTTAGGGCTTGTTGTCACAATCCTTTATTGGCCTGTTTCTACTATTAAGGTTCGACTGGATGTGCCTGTGTACAAGGTTAAACTTGTGCAACTGGCCAAAAAATCCAAGACCTCTCTACCTAAGCATTCAAAGCCTGTAGTTAAGGAAACAAAGCCTAAAAAGGAAACTCCTGCTAAAGAAATTCCTAAAAAAAGAAGTTCCAAAGAAGGAAGCCCCGAAAAAGGAAGTTCCTAAAAAAAGAGGCTCCTAAGCAGAAAGTGACAAAGCAGAAGGCACCGGTAAAGGCCAAGCCTAAAGCAAAACCTGTTAGCGACAAAAAGAAAGATCAGCCCAAAAAAAGCGGTGACCAAAAAAGAAGAAGCCGCAAAAGAAAAAAAGCTGTAAAAAAAAGTTAACACAAAGAAAAAAACCGCAAAAAGAAAAAAAGTGAAGAAGAAAACTCCACCGAAACCAACCCCCGAAGATCTTTTGCGGAAAGCGTTGGCATCAACTAAAGCTACTGTGAAAAAAAACGATCAGAATAAAGTTCGAAATGTCGAAAATGAGCTGGCGGCTTTACAAAAGGCAGTAGAAAAAGAAGATGCTAAAAATGCAGAACAAGGTATTGAAGGTACACCACAAGATGGTGTTATAGGCAGCATTGAAGATCTATATGCGTTAACAGTTATGGACGCCATTAGACCAAATTGGCGCTACCCAAAGCTTGCCACGCGTACCATTCTTGTTGCACAGGTACGGATAATGATTTCGAACGTAGGGGAAATCTTAGACGCCAAGCTCGTAAATTCGTCTGGCCGTCCTGATTTTGATTCTTCCACACTGCGGGCAATTTCTGAAACAGAGTCTTTGCCCACCCCTCCAAGTCCTGACCTTACGGAAATTACCCTGAACTTTAACAGTCAGGAAAAATAACTGACACAACGTCTGGATGAATAAAATGAAGCGTATTTATATACTGACATTACTGGTGTGCATGGCTTTTGCCGTAGCAACAACCGCGAATGCCCGTTCCCTGGAGATTGATATCTACGGGCCGGGACAAAATAGCATTAACCTCATCCAGTCCAAGCCAGTTATTGCACCACAAGCACAGGAAAGTGATCAAACAGTACAAAGTGCTGCGACTCTTTCTAAGCTTATTAACAACAATCTGTACTACCTGCCGTTTATGAACCTTATGAAGGGTAACACCATTCTTGGTGGCAATACGGTAGCTGGTGGTACAGGAAAAGTGATTGATTTTAAAAAGTACCAGCTTGCAAATGTTGACTTACTTGTTACCGAAGTATGGCCGGAAGTGCCAAACGGTGGTCGCCCAAAAGTTGAACTGCGTGCATTTGAAGTGTTCACGGGCAAGCTGATTCTTGGTAAAGCGTATTCCGAGCTCACACCGGAAAACCTTCCGAACGTTGCAGACAGATTTTGTTCTGCTTTAATGAAGAAACTAACAGGGCGTGGCGAATTTTTCCTCTCCACACTTGCTTTCGTAAAAAAAGCGAGCCCTGAAAAGAAAGATATCTGGACAGTCCGACCTTCAGGTCGTGATTTGAACAGACTGACGAATATGTCCGGCCTTGCCATGTCACCAACATGGTCTCCTGATGGTCGGTACATTCTATTCAGTCATATTGGTAAAAGATACCACTCCATGGGCATTTGGGACCGATTGACCCAGCGAGTGCAAAAAGTTCAATTCCCGGGTAACACCATTATTGGCCCTGCTTTTCTGCCTGATAATAAAGTAGCAGTTAGCCTTGCCACCGGTGGTAATCCTGACATATACCTTTTGAACCACCTCTTCAAACGCGAAAAAACTCTTGTAAAGAACTGGGCAATCGATGTTTCTCCAAACTTCGATGCCTCAGGGAAGAAGATGGTGTTTGTTTCCAGCAGACGCGGAAACCCACACATCTTCCTTAAAGACCTGACGACAGGCAAAGAGACCCGTATTACTCGAAATGGCAAATACAACACCAGCCCGTCTATTTCACCTGACGGAGAACTGGTAGTATTCGCGCGTAGGACACCGCAAGGCCACAGAATCTTTGCTCTTGACCTCGTCACTAGCAAAGAAAAGCAGATTACCTTCGGACCGGGAGATGACGAAATGCCTGACTTCGGTCCCGATGGCTTTTTTGTGGCTTTCTCGTCCAATCGCACTGGCGAATACAAAATATATCTTACCACCCGCCACGGGGGGACTCCAAGGATTGTACAGACCGGCTCAGGAGAAGCAACTCTGCCTTCATGGGGCATGGTTCCGGCTGCGTCAGGACGATGACATTTACATTCAAAGCGTCATCGGACTTGCCAACGGCCTGAAACCGTGTAAGAAATGGACGGAGTTTTTTGAATTTATAAGAATATAGATATTGTGGCGGTTTGCCATAATATAAGTGTATTCGCGCTATTCAATTCGGTTTTAAAATGCTTGTTATAAAAGCGATTCTATCGCCAGAGTCCTTTTTTGCAAACTTTAGGAGGATGCAATGATGAAACGATTCGGTATTGCACTGCTGCTCATTCTGGCTATGGCCATGAGCTTCGGTTGTGCTAAAAAACAGGTAGCTGTTACCCCTGAAAATGCCTCTGGCTCCACTGCTGTTGTTGAAGCACCTGCTGACAACTACAATGATAGTGGTTCCATGACTATGACATCTCAGGTTCAGGAAGGACAGCTCTCAGAAGAAATTACAGCCGCTGCTGTTGTAATGGCTGACGCTCCAATCTTCTTCGACTTTGATAAATTTGACATTAAGCCTGAGTACCGCACAGTACTCAAGCACAATGCTATGATGCTTAAAAAGTACCCTATGATGCGTGTTCTTATTGAAGGCCACACAGACTCACGCGGTACTTCCGAATACAACCTTGCACTTGGTGAACGCCGCGCACGCGCAGTTCAGGATTACCTGATCGTTCTCGGTGTACAAGCAACTCAGCTCGAAATCGTTTCTTACGGTGAAGAGCGTGGGGCAGTTCAGGGTTCAAGCGAAGCTGCTTGGGCTAAGAACCGTCGCGCAGAGTTCAAACTCATCAAGTAATATACCTATTATTTAGTATATTAGTATAAGGCGTTTCCTTCGGGAAACGCCTTTTTTCATGCCCTCTGTAGCTGCTTCTCCCTTTTTAATGGGTTGGTTACAGCTAAAAATCGAAGAGCGCACAACAAGCTTTGTGTACTTGAAAGAATCTGTGTGCCTAGCGTCTCAACGCGTTTGCATTGAAGACAGAACGCAAAAAAGCCGGCAAAGGAGTAAATCCATTGCCGGCTTTTTTGCGCTTGAGAAAATATCTGAACGAGAAACGATTATTGCTTTTTAGCAGTAGTTTCCGTTGCTGTTGCAGCTTCAGTTGCTTTCATCTTTTCGCGAGTCTCTTCGATGTAGCCTTTTACTTTGTCAGACAGCTTCCACTCTGCGTACATGGAAAGCCAGTTGCCAAAGTCGAGGAAGTTCTGATCAAGCTGAGACTCATGGCCTTCAACCCACATGCTGAACAGATGCATTTCGAACTGGAAGGTAGTGCTGTTGAAAACACGCTCTGCCATGCCTGCTTTCATGCTGTTACCGTCAAGCTCTCCAGAGATATGCACAATAACTGCTTCGCGGGAGGTTTCCGGAGTGATTTCTTTGTTGTTAAGTGCATCAGCAAGAGAGTGGATATGTGGCCAATTCTCGCGGATACGCATGTCTGCTTTTTCAGGGATACGTATGAAGAGCTTTTCGTCTTCCTCTTCGCTAATGAAGTAGAAACGTAGCCAGTTCTCAAAAATAAGAACTTCGCTGATAGATTTAACTGCCTTAGAAAATTCTGTAACCGCCATGTGGCACTCCTTTCTCTGTTTCTCCCCAATGACGGGGTACAAACAACTATGGTCATTGAATGACCATACGTCAAGTGACTTTTTTCACAATCAGTATCTATGTATATAAGTGACACAATACATGGTGGTTTTTCTCAATTTCCAACCATTGCGGAGTTACTTCTTTACATACAGGCATGACCTGCTTGCAACGTGGATGAAATGGACATCCCTTAGGTAACGTTAATGGACTTGGAATATCTCCGTCCGGTACGCTGCCAGCACTGCGTCTTTTCGGGACAGGTGCCGGAATGGCTTCGAGCAGCATTTGAGTGTAGGGATGTAATGCGTTATCAAACAGCGCCTGAGCGCTTGTTAACTCAACAAGGCGTCCAAGGTACATAACGGCGATTACGTCGCTCACATGGCCTACAACGGCTAAGTCATGTGATATGAACATGTATGTCAGCCCGAAATCGTTCTGTAGCTCAGTCAAAAGGTTCAGTACTTGTGCCTGTACCGAAACATCCAATGCAGAAACAGCTTCATCGCAGACAATAAAATCTGGATTTAAAACTAGCGAACGGGCAATAGCGACACGCTGCCGCTGGCCGCCAGAAAATTCATGCGGGTAACGAGCATAATGTTCAGCACGCATACCAACACGTTCCAATAGCTCTGTAACAACTTTTTTACGGTCAGCAGAGCTGCCGACTCGATGGACATCCAATGCTTCCTGAATGCTCTTGCCGATACTTTTTCGCGGGTTCAGTGATGATACAGGATCTTGAAAGATCATCTGGATGCGTTGCGGTAAGGAACGGGTTGTCTTGTGGCTTCCGTGCCATATGGATTCGCCTTCCAGAAGAACGTCACCGGAAGATGGCGGAAGTAAATGGGCAACAATTTTTGCCACCGTGGATTTACCGCAGCCGCTTTCCCCAACCAGTCCTAAAGTTGTGCCTTTTTCGATGGTAAAACTGACATCGTTAACAGCCGTCAGTTCTCTGGGAGCCGCTGAAAACAAAGGCTGTTCTACGGAAAATTTACGAGTAACATTTTTAAGTTCTAAAAAAGTTGTAATGCTCATCTCTCCAATACGTTAGTGTCCAACGGTTTCATAATAACAAAGTGTTACTGAGTTAGCAAAAAACTATCAGTACGACTGATGATTAGAAAACGTGCCCAGAACGCTTTATTGACAAGGTTTTTGAAATGAGCCACTTTCCACCTCCGAGGAACAAACATGGCAAAAAAACGTAATAGAAAACCACGTCCACCTTTACCGGCACCAAGCTGGTCAAGCATGCTGTATGCAAAAATTGAAAAGAAATACATCGGCATGTTCCGCTTTCTGCTCGAAGCACAAGATAACCTCGGCTATGCAACCGTAGTCGATAACTATGACTGTGTGCTTAAGATTACCTTCTCGCCGCATCAGGAACGAGAAATGCGCGCGTTCCTCAAAGGAATGCAGCAAACAATTCCATTTGAAGTTTTTGAACGACCTGTGGAGTAAGCTCCGCAGTTGGTTTTTAGTATATATATGTATGGGTGTGAGTTTAGGCCTCCGGCGGTGCTTATCAGTAGATGCCTCTGGCGGCTTAAGAACCTCGCTCTGCTGTCTTTATCCGTAGAACTCGAAGACTCGTTAACGGCTAAAACTTGCAAGAGGTTCTTAAGAATCTCCAGAAACCTTTATTATGCGATAACCGTTTGTTGATTAATTCTTCACGCGGCTTGAATCCACTTACTTGAATAGTAAAAAGGCTGTCCTTCATATGAAGGACAGCCTTTTTTATTTTACGAAAGGTAGTGGAGCAAAGCCTTGAGGTCACATAAGCAACGGGCGTATCTCGCAGATAAAAGTCTTTGGAGAGTCCAGAGAAGCCTTTCTACAGAAAGGTTCTTTGGCCGCCGGAGGCAAGTTCCGCTGACAAGCGCCGTCGGAGACCAATAGCCCGCAGGGCAGCAAGCTACAGCTTTTGTCTGTAGTTAAGCGATTGCCGCAGCGTTGCTTTGTCCACAAACTGTACGTCTGATCCGAGGGGAATACCTTGCGCGAGCCGGCTGACACTGATGCCAGGAAACTCCCGTTTTACAAGCTCCTTGATGTAGGAGACGGTGTTTTCCGCTTCAATAGTGGTGCCGAGCGCGAAGATAATCTCGGTAATGGAGCCTTCGAGAAGGCGTGATTTCAATTTATCCAGTTCCAGCTGTTCAGGGGTAACGTTTTCAAGCGGCGCAATGAGTCCGCCGATGATAAAGTACTGCCCTTTGTAGAAGCCGCCCTCTTCAAGTGCGAGCATTGCATCCCATTCCGGCACGATACACAGGGTATCGGTCGAGCGGTTTACGTTGATGCATATGGCGCATGGGTCGGTGTCTGACAATGCGCCGCATCGATCACAGAGATACAGTTTGTCTCGCAGGTCATGGATATTTTGTCCAAGATCGCGGGTTTGCTTTTCCGGCCACTTGAGCAGCGTCATAGCAAGTCGCTGTGCAGATTTGGGACCGAGTCCCGGCAGCTTGGAGAGTTGTCCAACTAGAACTTTAAGCGGTTCAGGGAGCTGTTGCACTGGTAATCCTGACTTAGAACATGCCTGGAATGTTCATGCCGCCGGTAAGGGCGCCCATTTCACTCTCAGCCATTTCTTTAGATTTACGCAGTGCGTCGTTAGCAGCAGCAAGAACGAGGTCCTGCAGCATTTCAACGTCTTCAGGGTCTACAGCGTTTTTGTCGATAACAATGGAGCGAATTTCCTGTTTGCCAGTGCAAACAACAGTAATCATGCCGCCACCAGCAGTACCGGATACTTCGCGGTCTGCAAGGTCGTCCTGAAGTTTAGACATTTTTTTCTGAAGCGCCTGAGCCTGACGAAGCATATCGTTCATTCCACGCATGGTAGTCTCCTTGAGAATGTAGTATTTGAAGTAAGCAGAAATCTAGGTCTGCATATTTTGCACAATAATAGGGGCACGCCCCGTTCACCGGTAACAGTATACTATTTCCGGCTTGGATCGTCTTTATGTTTGAACGTAAGCAGCTCTGCACCTAATTCTTCTTTCAGAAGGAGTGCTGCTGGATTCGATTCAATGTCTTCTTTTAATTCGTGGTAGCTGCGCACTTCTGATTCAGGTTCCTGCAACGTTACGGCAGTTGTACCGTACCATTCTTTAGCACGTTGTGTGAGTAGCACAATTACGTCTGTGCTGTTCAACATATCATACTGAGTACGCCCTGCAGCGGTAATCTGTAGGGTGTCGTCGAAACGTTTGCCAGTGGCCTTAGCGAGGTATTGTAAGCTTTTGCCGCCCGTCTCGTCCTGCTTTTGGCAGGACTCTAA
Source organism: Halodesulfovibrio sp. MK-HDV (assembly GCF_009914765.1). Taxonomy (NCBI): domain Bacteria; kingdom Pseudomonadati; phylum Thermodesulfobacteriota; class Desulfovibrionia; order Desulfovibrionales; family Desulfovibrionaceae; genus Halodesulfovibrio; species Halodesulfovibrio sp. MK-HDV. The sequence goes on from NZ_WYDS01000005.1 coordinate 19,347, forward strand.
GAATTCGCTCCAACGGGTAAGATCGGACGGCTGATTATTGCTTGAAGCATCTCCTCCACCGGAAGATGGAATGTCCGGAGGCGCGCTCATGCTGTTGTTAGCCCCGCCATACTCCGGTGGAAGCTCCATAGGTGGAGAATCCATTGGCGGCATAGACGATGGCATGTTGTTCTGCACCGGTGGACGCTGCTGCTGCTGTTGCTGCTGTCTGTGCGGTGGTTCTTGTCTATGAGGCGGTTGCTGCTGACGCTGCGCTTGTTGCCTGTGTGGCGGCTGGAGTGCTGATTGAGCAGGAGCTTGCGGAGCTTGAGCCTGCTGCGGTGCAGCCTGCGGTTGTTGCGCCTGTTGTGGGCGTTCCTGCTGCGTCTGCTGCATATGGGAAGCGGCTTGTTGAGGCGCTTGCTGGTTCATCTGGTGGCTAGCCTGATTGGTGGCTGAATGATTAGCCGATGGAGTAGCCTGATGACTGGTCTGATGACTGGCCTGGTGATTTTCCTGCTGTGCTGCCTGTGGTGCACTCTGCTGAGGAGCTGGACGTTGTCCTGCTGGCTGCTGAGGTGTGCCGGTTCCACGAGAAAGTGATTCTGTTGAAATAAGTTTTGGCAGGAACGCAAGGTTCAGCAACAACAGTTCAAGTGCCATTGCAGGTTCAAGGCTTGTGAGTACGCGGCGTTGACCTTCAAGCGTCAACTGCCAGCAAGCGTGCACGTGAGACAAAGCAAACTGTGGTGCCATTTCCAGCCATTTCTGTGCTTCAGCCTCTGGTAGATTGAGAAGCGGTAACGCCTGTGCGCCAGCCTGTTTAAGCATAAACAAGTTGCGCCATGTGTTGCCAAGCTCGCGAAGGAAAAAGCCGATATCAACGCCTTGTTCCAGGATGTCACGAATCACCTGCGAAAGGGCGATCACATCCTGATTCTTCATGGCGTCCATAACGCTAAAGAAAAGTTCCTGTCCTGCAAGACCAAGAATAGAGCGGACATCCGCCACTTCAAGACGATCATTCCCCAGAGCCAGAACCTGTCCAAGTAGGGACATGGAGTCACGAACAGACCCTGCCGCACGGCGTGCGATAAGACGCACTGCTGCTGGATCGAATTCGAGTTTTTCCAACCCGAGAATTTTTGTCAGATGATCTACAAGTTCCTGCTCGGTGAGCATTTTGAAGGTGTAGTGCTGACAACGGCTGATGATAGTGATGGGGAATTTGTGCGACTCTGTGGTGGCAAGAATAAACGTAACGCCCTTTGGCGGCTCCTCAAGAGTTTTGAGCAGCGCGTTAAACGCGTCACGGGTGAGCATGTGTGCTTCATCGATAATGAAGACTTTGTAGCGGCCTTCCATTGCTGCATAGCCGATAGATTCACGCAGTCTGCGTGCGTCATCGATGCCTCGGTTGGAAGCACCGTCAATTTCCACCACATCTACATGCATGCCCTGTGTAATCTTTTTGCAATGTTCGCACTCGTTGCAAGGCTCGTTTGTAGGAGCATTTTTGCAGTTAAGTGCCTTTGCGAAAATACGGGCAATGGTTGTTTTGCCGACACCGCGGGTGCCGCTAAAAAGATAGGCCGGAGCTACTTTGTCTTCTTTGGCTGCGCGGGAAAGAACAGCTTTTACTGTTTTTTGTCCTGCAACGTCGGCAAAGCGTTGTGGTCTGTAGGCTGTGGTTAATGCTGCTGTACTCATTATGGTCCTGCAAATTTCAAAAATTTGGAATTTGTGTGTTCGGGGATTGTGTATTCAAAACAAGGAATACGCAAAAAGAACTACAATTAGTCACGCTAAAAAAAAAATAGGGCAAAGGCAAGATGAACCCTTGGTACAGACGGTTTCACTCATTATTTTTTGCATTCGCGAAGAAGTTGATAAAACAAGGCAGTGCACTGTTGTAATTGTAGGTATTACTTTAATGCAAAAGTTATGGAGTGTACTTTTACAAGATATTACTATTAGAAGTAGCGTGCGCAGTGCAAACTGAAGTTGTTAAAGGATGATCATCGGGGTTTAATTTTTACGTGAAATAACGTAGTTCTCTTTTGAAATAAACGGCAATAATGCTGTGGTGCATGTATTTTTCCCACGAGTGACGTATGAACAGGCGATCTTTTTTACGACATATTTGTATTGCATCTGCGATTGCAATACCATGCAATGCTTTTGCTGCTGAGTTGATCGAGACGGATCTTCAAGAAGAGCATGGTCAGTTTGATTTGCATGTAAAAGACTACATTTCGAAGATGAGTCATTTTGATTCTGCGCATCCCGACGATGTTGTGCTTAAAGATGAAGAGTTAGAGCTGCTTAAAGAGTGTACGACAAGAATTACTCGTGTGATGCGCACAGTCGGATACGGAAATTTTAATCTTGTTAGTGTTGATCAGGCCTTTACTATTGGAAAACAGTACTCACGCGTTGGCGCGTTCTCCGATAAAGAAAAGGCATTTCTTGAAAAAATATTTTACTACGATGCTAGTGTATTAGGTTTTTACGGTGATAAACCTATTACTGCATTTACCCAGACCATAAAACGCAAGAATGTCATTAAAATTCGCAACAGCGGGCACTATGTATTTAGGGGACACCCATTTGAGGTGTGGAAAGAAATAAAAAGTGCTCTCTCTTCTGATGTGATTTTGACATCCGGCGTGCGCGGTGTGGTGAAACAATTCCACTTGTTCCTCATGAAAGCGAGCAGTAACGGTGGGAATTTGTCTTTGGCATCACGCTCGTTAGCTCCTCCGGGCTACTCCTTCCACGGCATCAGTGACTTTGATGTTGGGCAGCGAAAATACGGAAAATCAAATTTTACCTCCCGTTTTACTGAAACTCCTGTGTTCAGCAAATTAAGCAAGCTTGGTTATCTGACACTGCGATACCCCAGAGAAAATTTGCTGGGAGTACGGTATGAACCCTGGCATGTTAAGGTGAATTTATAATGCGACTGTTACTATCATTTATATTTGTTCTCATGATGACGGTGTCTGCCTTTGCGCAGAATCCGTTAGATTTTTCTTTGCATAAGCTTGGTAGCGATGCTGAGGGGCCAACAATTCTTGTTGTTGGCGGTATTCAGGGTGATGAGCCGGGTGGTTTTAGTGCTGCCGGTATGATTGTTTCTCACTACAAGATCACCAAGGGCAACGTGTGGGTTGTTCCAAACTTAAACTTTTTGAGCATTATCAAAAGTTCCCGTGGCTCATACGGCGATATGAACCGTAAATTTGCAATGCTTGATAAGAAAGATCCGGACTATTCTTCCGTTCAGCGGATAAAAGAAATTATCCGTAATGACAAAGTCGATATGGTTCTTAACCTGCACGACGGTAGCGGATTTTATAGTCCAAAATACATCGATAAGTTACACAATCCTCGCTACTGGGGACAGTGCGTCATTATTGATCAGGAAGCGATAACGCATCCAAAATTTGGTGATCTGAGCAGCATGGCACGGATTGCTGTCAAAAAAGCGAACACCGAGTTGCTTAAAAAGAGTGACAAACTTCATTTGAAGAACACCCGCACTCGCGAAGGTGATCATGAAATGGAAAAGTCGCTTACCTACTATGCCATTAAACATGGTAAGCCTGCTTTCGGTATCGAAGCCAGTAAGTCTTTTATGACACCGACTCGTACATACTATCATCTTTCAGTGCTTGAATCTTTCTTGAGGCAGGCTGGTGTTGAATTTTCACGCGATTTTGATATGAACCCGCGTTCGATCAAACAAGCCATGTTCAGTCAGGTTAAACTGGCAATGTACGGCGGAAAATTACAGCTCGAACTGGATAATGTTCGTAAGTATCTCAAATACGTTCCTATGAACAAAAGTTTAGCGAACAAGTTTGAAGCATCCAAGCCGCTGTTAACCATGGTTGATGCCCCGAACGGCTACAAGGTTTACTACGGGAACAGAAATTTGACGAACCTGTCGCCTCAGTTCTTTGAGTTCGATGACAGTCTTTCTTCATTACAGTTGACTGTGGACGGAAGAGACCAAGAAGTCTCCATGGGTACCATCATCGACGTGGGCAGTCATTTTAGCGTTAGTTCTTTGAAAGGCTATCGATTCAATATTATTGGATACGTGGCACCGAATAAAGGCGCAGAATCAGATGTGCTCGTACGAAAGAAAGATCTTGCGAAACGTTTTTCCCTCGATAAGGGCGGACGTGTGTATCGTGTCGAAGTATATCGCGGTAAAAAGTTCTCCGGTATGGTGCTCGTGCGGTTTACCAAAAACAACGCGCTTGCTGTACGGTAGCAGTCTACGTTGAGCTGCCTCCGGCAGGTCTGCGACGCTTTTTACTATTGTCTCCGACGGCTGGGCTGAAACTTTTTAGGAAAAGTTTCCCCCAGACCCCCTTCAAAAACTTTTATTATGCGAAAAACGCCCGTAGAATATTTTCTGACGCGGCTTTATTCCACTGACTTGAATAGAAAAAGGGCTGTCCTTCATATGAAGGACAGCCCTTTTTTATTAGCAGAAAGGTAATGGAGCATAAGCCGCGAAGTGTTGTAACCAACGGGCGTATCTCGCTAATAAAAGTTTTAGGAGATTCTTAAGAAGCCCTTTTTTAAAAGGGTTCTTAAGCCGCCGGAGGCAATTTTTGTATATAGTCGTTAGCGGATGTAATTAGGAATATTCATAAAGACTTCGCGAGTAAACGAGGTCATTTTCTCCATAATCCACGGGAATGCTATGAGCAGCGATACAAAGATCGCGATAATTTTAGGCACAAAGGTCAGGGTTTGTTCCTGTACCTGTGTTGCTGCCTGAATGATGGATACGATCAGACCGACAATAAGACCTACGAGCAGCATAGGCAGCGAGATCATGAGCGTAAGCTCGATTGCTTTACGGGCATAGCCGATAACGAATTCGGGTGTCATGTTTCATATCCTCACAATAGGAAGCTGTTAACGAGAGAGCCGGTGAGCAGGCTCCAGCCGTCTACCAGAACGAAAAGAAGCAGTTTAAACGGCATAGAAACCATCATTGGCGGCAGCATCATCATACCCATCGCGAGAAGGATACTCGAAACAACCATGTCGATTATGAGGAACGGTACGTAGATGAGGAAGCCGATGGTAAAGCCTGTTTTAAGCTCGCTGATGACGTAGGCTGCTGCCAGCATCATGGTAGGAACTTCAACCTTTGATTTTGGTCTTTCCATTTTACTGATGGAATAGAACAAAGAAAGATCTTTTTCGCGTGTATGCTTAAACATAAACTCTCTAAGAGGCTTTTGTGCCTCGTCCAGAGCTACTGTGAAGCCTATTTCTTCGCTTAGGTAGGGTTGCAGTGCATTATCGTTAATTGCCATGCCCACAGGGCGCATGATGACGAAAGTCATAAAAATAGCGAGGCTTGCCAGAACCTGAGACGGTGGCAGCTGCTGCGTTCCTAATGCCTGACGCAAAAAGGAAAAAACGATGATGATGCGGGTAAAGCTGGTAACTGTCAGCATAATGGCTGGTGCCAGTGACAGAATAGTGAGCAGGAACAGGATTTCCAACAGAACGGATACATTCTCCGGTTCTGATTGACCTGCGCCTAATGCCAGCGAAAGGGATGGCACTGCAAGGTCCCGCGCAGCAAACGCTACAGCGGGAACCAGCAGTAATAAAGCACTAAGAGTCAGAATCCGCGTTGCGGAGCTGCCCCATAAATTTTTTAAATTCTTCCGAGTCAGAGGAGTGGCTAGAGTCATCTTCCGCTTCCGTTTCAGATAAAAGGTTGATCTGGTGGTCTGTGACCCCCAGTAATAGCCTTTTATTCAAGAAGCGTACCACGACTAATTGCTTTTTAGGAGCAAGGTGGAATCGTTCTTCCACATCCAAGGTGCGTTCGCCGCCTTTTTTGCCCCTAAAGCCTTTATTCATGCCAACTTTTCTAACAAACCAGAGCAGTCCGTAGAGCCCACCTAAAAGTAGCAGCAGGATGCCGATGGACTGAACATAGCTTCCCCAGCCTACCACTTCAGGGACAGCGGGCGACGTTCCGTTGACGATATCACCGGAAGAATCGATAGCCGCATGGGCTGCTGTCACAAAAATGTTATGCAAGCTGCTTAACCCTTTCGATCGGACTGATGATATCAGTCAGGCGCACACCGAATTTTTCGTTAATAACAACAGCTTCGCCACGAGCGACAAGCTTGCCATTAACAAAGATTTCAAGTGGTTCACCTGCTAGTTTGTTGAGTTCAACAACAGAACCCTGACCAAGCTGAAGCAGTTCGTTGATGAGCAGACGGGTACGACCGAGTTCTGCGGAAACATCAAGTGGAATGTCCAGAATGAAGTCGAGTTCGTGCTTTCCAGCTTCAGGACGGATGGCTTTTGCATCCTCTGTCAAATCCTTGAACTCAGCTTCGTGAGCTTTGCTGGAGAGTACGCTCTGCTCTTTTTCCTTCTGAATAACTTCTTGTTCTTCAGAGGCAAGTGCTGCTGCCCATTCTTCTGCAAGCGCTTCGTTCTGACTCATATTCTGAGTTGCGCCAGCTGTAGGTTCATCATCCTGCTCTTCAAGAGCTGCCGCCCACTGTTCAGCCAGTAAATCCTGATTCACGTCTTCAGACATAGTAACCTTCCTTATCTGAAAGGGAGTAATAGCTAGTTAAATTACTGGATAACCAGTTCTGTAAAATACACACGTACAACTTTAGAGCTGCCAATAATCTGGTTGAGTCGGGTCACCAGTTCATTTTTAAGCAAGATTTTGCTCTCGAGAGAAGCAAGGTCTGCGTATGACTTGCTGGAAAGAAGCAGAATAACTGCATCACGCACTTTTGCGCTTGAGGTTTCCAGTACTTGTGCAGCATCCGAACTGGCAACTTCAACATCAAGAGTAAGCTTGATGTAGCGTCGCCCGAGCGGGTCAGAGAGGTTTACAAGGAAACTTGGCAGGGTGACCACTTGTGAATCAGCTGGATCAATATCTTCAAGCTGGACATCCTGAGGGTCCGCCGTTTCGGTAGAATTCTGGAAGTACGTTGTGTACGCGAAGTACCCGCCGCCAGCCAGAAGCAGAAGGACTAAAAGCATGATGACCCATTTCATCTTTCCGCTTTTTTTATTTTGATCTTTTCCTTCTTCAATCACGATACAGCTCCTTTGCAGTTTCTTGCAGCAATCTCTTATGAGTAGCGTCCAAGACGCTGGGTTGTTTTAATCAAAATCTCTACTCGTCTATTCTGCGCACGTCCGTACTCTGTCGCGTTCGACTCAAGTGGCTTGTCTGCACCGTATCCGCTTACTGAAAAACGTCTCGGTTGTAGCCCTGTTGCCAAAAAGTATTCGAGTACAGCCATCGCTCTTTTTCCGGAAAGTGGATAGTTGGCTGCATTGCTGCGACCTGTATTATCTGCATGACCGGAAATGTTTGTATCTGCGGATGTGTATTGCAACATCAGCACTACTTGAGAGAGTAGTTTTTTTGCAGAAGGGGTTAACTCGTAACTGCCCGGTTTGAAAACGAGATCATTTGTAAGGGCAATTGCAAGGCCTTCCGGCTTTTGAAGGATGCGTAAGTTACGATCCAACGTACTCATGTCAATATCCGGCGGCAGTACGTCCTCCGGAAATAACAAGTCTTTAATTCTGTCTCGCTGTTCGAAAGCAGACTTTGGATCAGCTACAAGTTCCAAGATAAGTTTAATGCGCTGCGGCACTCGTCCAGAACCATGGTAGTTGATAACTCCCAAACCGCGTTCGAACGGGTTAATCTCAATAAGCATTGTCTTATCCATAGAAGACATACTGAGAATGAGTACAAAGAATGTGAGCAGCAAGGTCACAAGGTCAGAGAAGGTGATGAGCCACGCAGGGACGCCTTCCGGTTCTTCTTGTTTTTTTTCACGAGCCATTCGTTATACTCCGTCCTGCATTGAACCGGATACACTGGAAACCCTGTCTCCGCCATCGTTTACGCTAAGATCAAATTTGAAATCTTTGAAATCAAATTCCTTTTTCTTCTTTGGCGCTCCGCGGGTTAAGTCTTCAAGCTTTTTGATCCACTGCATATTGCGTTTATCCAACACAATATCTACGCGTCTGTTTTTCTTTCTACCTTTCGGATTGTTATCACTCCAGCGTGGATGATAGTTGGCAAAAGCCTCCACCATCATCTGGTCTGTAGGGATTCCGCGTCCTTTCAGGTAAGTGTAGACGCTCATTACGCGCATGAAAGAGAGGTTCCATGTTGGGGAAAGCTCTGCATCACGCGTAAAGGAAACTTCATATTTCTTACCGGCTTCATCGCGCAATGCGGATGTGTGTCCGGCAAGCAGCAGCGGATGTTTGATCCGCAGCATCCAAGGCATTATGCGGTTTAACAGCACAACACCTCTGTTGCTTAATTGCGTGGTGCCTGGGGTGAATAGAACATCTTCGCTGATGGAGAAAATTTGAACATACTGGTTTTCCTGAAAGTTCAAGTCTTCTTTGTCATCTTCCCACAAAAGGTCTTTAAGTGGAGAGAGATCATCAGTTTTCAGTTCCATCGGTCCCGGATCAACAATACGCTGAGCATCAGTCTGAGTGGCGGGGTTCAGGTTGCCATTACCTTCACCGAACGCGCCAGTAACGGACGTCAGTACAATCAGCTTTCGTCTCTCATCCGTAACCGACATACTTACAAGTAATACGAAGAATGTAAGCATGAGGGTCATCATGTCTGAGAACGTGATGAGCCAGGAGGCGCCGCCGCCTTCTTCTTGTTTCTTTTTACGTTTAGCCATTACGTACTCCCGTTACGATGAAGTATGGGAGCTGCTATGCAGCATCAAGACGGTCGCCAATTGCCTGGAAACAAGAAAGCTTTTCTTGAATAATACGCGGGTTTTCACCACGAGAAATTGCAAGCACGCCTTCGAGCTGCATTTCTTTAATACGAATTTCGGAGTTACTACGAGACTTGAGCTTGCCAGCCATAGGAATGAACACAAGGTTAGCAAGACATGCGCCGTAGAAGGTGGTGATAAGCGCAACCGCCATAGCAGGACCAATGGAGCTTGGATCGCTCATGGTTTGCAGCATCTGAACAAGGCCGATAACTGTACCGATCATGCCCAGTGCCGGTGCGTATTCACCGAATGATTTAAGAATATCCTGCCCGTCGCTATGGCGGGCTTCTGTATTGGCAATTTCAGATTCTAAGATTTCCTGAATCGCCTGCGGCTCAAGGCCGTCGACGGTCAGTTGTAAACCCTTTTTAAGGTACGGGTCTTCGATGCCGCTGATGATTGGTTCAAGAGAAAGGATACCTTCTCTACGAGCGCGGTCAGCGTAATCTTTGAATTGATCAATTGTTTCCTGCGGGGACAAATCTTGAGCAAAAAGTGTTTTTTTGAAAACACTTATTACGGAAACAACGCGCTTAAGCGGATAGTTTACAAGCGTTGCACCAATGGTTCCGCCCATAACAATAAGTAGTGACGGTACGGAAACAAAGATAAGAAGACTGCCACCCATCATGATAGCAGAGAGAACCAGACCGAAGGAAATTACTATCCCGAGAACCGTTGCCAAATCCATAGAATACTCTTTTTTCGCGTGTTAATAAGGACGCGGGCCGAAAATTTCTGTTCCTATACGTACAAATGTGGCGCCTTCTTCAATTGCCTGCACGTAGTCCTGTGTCATCCCCATAGAAAGGTGTTCCATAGGAACGCCAATGCGGGTTGAAAGCTCATCGCGCAGTTCGCGCAAATTGCTGAAGAAAGGACGTGCCTCTTCTGCAATACAAGATGCTGGTGGCATTCCCATTAATCCGCGGATACGCAGGAGTGGAAATGCTGCAACCTTTTCGGCAAGTTCAAAAAGTCCGTCTTTATCAACGCCGGATTTTTGTGCTTCGTCGCCAATGTTAACCTGAAGCAAAATATCCTGAACTTTTTTCTCACCGTCCAAACCGGAAACGGGAAGCATCTCCATGCGGTTTTGCAGTTTTTGTGCCAAGGCCAAACGATCGATGGAGTGAATAAGGGCAAATTTCCCAGCAACATCTTTGGCTTTTTTAGACTGCAAATGGCCAATAAAGTGCCAGTTGATGGTAAGTTCAGCGAGCTCTTCCTGCTTAGCAAGAACCTCTTGAACGTAATTTTCACCAAAGTCTAATTGGCCGTGTTTGTTGAGAATTTTAATAGATTCGGCAGGGTGGCGTTTAGATACAGCAATGAGCTTTACATCTTCAGGATTACGTCCCGCTTTACGGGCAGCATCCGCCACTTTTTCAACGACAGTATCGTAACGGGCAATAATTGCAGCACCGTCAACATGACATTCATTCATAGTTCTCTATCCATTTTTCCGGCGGTTATTACCCCTCGCCGGTCAAAGTAAGTACGGGGTTTTGACACCCCTAATAAAAAAGGCGGCAAAAGCCGCCTATGTTCGCTGATGTGGAGCAGCTAGGAAGAAGAAAGACCAAGAAGGCGCATAAAGCCTACGTCTTCAGTCCATCCCTCGCGTACTTTTACCCACAGTTCAAGGTGAACTTTCTGGTGCAGCATTTCCTGAAGCTCTTTACGTGCTTCAGTGCCGACCTTTTTAAGGTTCTGACCCTGCGCGCCGATTACCATAGATTTATGGCTCTTGCGTGAAACGTAGATAACAGCGTTAACGAATACTCGTTCGCCGGTGTCATCCCATTTTTCAATTTCAACAGCGCAGTTGTATGGAAGTTCCTGACGCAGTTCCATGAAGAGCTTTTCACGTACAACTTCAGCAGCCATAAAGCGTACTGGTACAGTGGAGAGCTGGTCTTCAGGGTAGAGTTTTTCAGAAACAGGAAGGTGCTTCTTAAGGTACTCAAGCATAGGATCAAGGCCATCTCTGCGCATTGCAGAAACAGGGAAAACTTCAGCGTTAGGCCAAAGAGCACTCAGCTTTTCGAGAAGCGGAAGCATCTTAGCTTTATCGCGGAACTTGTCCACTTTGTTGACAGCAACTACCACAGCACGTTTTTCGTTGAGAATTGCTTCTTTCAACGGTTCGATATCTCTATCAAATGTACCAGGACGGTCGACGTACTGTGAACCATCCAGAACCACCATAACTACATCCGCACCACTAAGGGTGTGCCATGCAGTCTGCAGTAAAATTTTGTTCATTTTACCACGAAGCTGGTGAATACCAGGTGTATCCATAAAGATAACCTGGGAATCTGGGCTGGACAGGATACCGCTGACCTGATTTCGGGTAGTTTGTGGCTTAGGGGTAACGATAGCTACTTTCTGCCCTAAGTATGCGTTAAGCATAGTTGATTTACCCGCATTAGGAGGTCCCATCATGGCGACCCAACCGCAGCGGTGTTCTGTGTTACTCATATTATATATTTCTCCATCAATTTTCTGACAAATTAGTTTGCTTAGATGTGTAATAGGACTTCGTATAAAGTCAAGAAGTCATATTCGAACATACGCTCGTTGAGGCAATACAGCAAATGGAAGATTATGGAAAAGTTCGGGCTGGATGAGGCGTAGGGGGAATCGAAGCAAGGATGCAGAATCTAGCTAGAATTTCTGCATCCTTGCGTGAGGAGACTCTCAGCCATTGCTGGCAGGAGCGTCTGGACATAGTGACATGTCGTCAAAATGTCTTGTTGCTCACAACAAGCGGTAAAACCGCAAGCGGAAGACGTTGTGCGCAATAACTGACTGTAACGCGAATTATGTAGAGCGGCAAATGGTATAACGGTTTCATATATACGAAATAGCAAGTTTTCTGTCTTAAATGAGAGTAAATACCTATAGATAGGGGTGTAACTGCTCGTTTCGTTAACTTTTGTGTTTTTATTAGCAGGGGTTTTGGGAGAGAGATTGCTGCTGTTTAGGCTGAAGTAGCGTGAATATGTGGTAGAAAAACACTGTGCTGAGTCAAATTATCGAGTCAAAGAGTGGAAAAGAGATTGAGGAATGAATAGCAAAATTTGAATAGTAAAATTTGAAGAGTAATACTTGAAAGAAGAGATGCTCGAATGAGTGATAATGAAGTGGTGACGGAGTGCAGAATCTTTTCTCACCTGTTTCCGAGCGGTACGTGCAGGGTCAACTATCTGGAGCCCAAGGCAGCGTGTGGTACGAAAAACAGCACGAAAACTGATGAGAAAAGATTCTACACACCGCTTAAAAGTATCTACTTGGTGAATAAGGAACAGGGAAAGAAGTGCGAGCAAGTTAATACCCTGAAAAAATGTTTGTGACATTTGATGGATAAAAAACAAACTTCCCAAGGAACCAAGGAACCAAGGAACCAAGGAACCAAGGAACCAAGGAACCAAGGAACCAAGGAAGATTAAAACACATGAGATGTGACCGCGTGCTTTTTGTATAACGAGTAAAGAAAAGTTGTCAGAAAATGAAAAAGAGTAGTTTTGAACGATAAAAGGCTGTCCCACTATATTGGAACAGCCTTTTTTATTTATGAAAGGTAGTGGTGCGTAGCCGCGAGCCTCGTAAGAAACGTGCTGGCCTCGCAGATAAAAAATTTAGGAGATTCTTAAGAAGCCCTTTTTAAAGGGTTCTTAAGCCGCCGGAGGCAACCTGCTGGAAGCGCCGCCGGAGGCAACAAAAACAAAAACAAAAAAAGCCCTAGCAACCGCAGATTATTTCAGTAACGGCTTTGCAACTTGGCTCATCCGGCATGAACATGGTGCCGTTGATGGCAGTTACTGGTCGCATGCCTATGAGAGAATTGAGTACGTAAGCGTATCTGAAGTTCCCTAAAGAATACGAGCGCACAGAACAGTCGTAAATAGGCAGGATTGATCGTGCTGCTTCAAGTGCAATGGACGGAAGCTTCATTTTGCCGCCCGGCAGGCAGAATCGTTCCCCGTCTCCGAAAAGGAGCGCAGCTGTGGTGGTTTCGGTTACGAGATTGTCGCGTGCAAGCAGCACAGCATCATCGTACCCTTTTTTGATGGCGGAACGGCGTTGAAGCCAGTTGTACATGTAGTTCATTGTCTTATGCCCGAGCAGCGGATGCTGAACTCCGTCGGTGACGGTGCAGACACGATACTGTTTTTCCGAAAGTGGTGTGTAGGGCGCAGCAGTGATGACAGGGTCTACAGCCTCGTTTTCATCAATGAGTCCAAAAATATTAACACGAGCAATTTGGTCACTAAGGTTGTTCCGCTTAATAACTTCCATTGTAAGCTCAGCAAAATCTATCTGCGGGACAATAAATCCCAACTTTTCAAGCGAACTTTCCATCCGGTCTAGATGTTGGTTGAAAAAACATAGGCTTTTTCCGTTAAACAGGATGGTCTCAAAGATTCCTGCTCCAAAACGAAAAGACGGAGCAGCAATATTTTGCGTTACTCCGTCGTCATGGTATTCACCGGCTCTGTAGTAGGTCATGTAGATAGCACCTTTCGAAACTTTTCAGCTTTAGCGATAGTTTCTTCAAATTCTAGCTCCGGAACTGAATCAATTACCAGCCCACTTCCTGCAAAATACCGGAACTTTTGTATTCCACTATGGTCATGTGTAAACCATCCGGTACGAATTGCAATACTTGAATTCATTGTAGTTGGGTTTTTAATATGGAGAAAACTGCCGCAGTAGAGGTCACGGCTGTGCGGTTCTAATTTTTCAATAATCGTCATTGTTCGTAACTTCGGACATCCCGTTATGGAGCCGCCGGGGAACGCATCAAAAAGAAGATCAAGGCATGTGGATTCTGCCTTAAGCGTGCCGCGCACGACGGAATACATTTGCAGCATATTGTCTACGGTGAAAATGTCTTTGTGGCGCTCTACGGTTACAGAGCCGTACTCACAGTGTGTGGAAATATCGTTGCGAACCAGATCGACTATCATGGAAAGTTCGGCACTTTCTTTTGGTGACTCGCGCAATTCTGTGAGCAGTTCTTCTGAAAATTCGTCGAAAGCAATGGTGCCTTTGATCGGTTCGGAAGTAATTAAGCCATCATCGACACGCAGGAAGCATTCAGGGGAGGTGGAGATGATCTTTGCATCTTCTGAAGAAAACCATGCGTAATATGCTGCCGGATAGTTCTGCCATAAATGCATGAATAGTCCGATGGCATCACACTGCTTTTTGTTGTCACTGGTGCAGATTACGGATGTGCTGAAGTTTTCCGGTACGGTCATTGAAAAGGAAGAAGAAAGACAAAGCTGGTAGGTGTCACCGTTACGAATGTGTTCGAGTACGGCTTTCACACCATCGATGTACTCTGTTTTGCTCATGGAAGGCGTCGGGGTAGAAAATGTTGCGCTTTCAGGAAGTAGTTCTGTGCTGAGAGGTGGCGTGGTGCATAAGTTTTTAAGGCGTTGCAGCCTGCGCTTGTCCGCTGTTTCTAATGCTGAGCACTCAAGGAAGCCTGTGGAGAGATTGACGGTGATGAGGATTTCGTATTGGCGGAAGTGTCCCAGCGGCAGTTCGTTCTTTTTTTCGGACGCTATCCCGCGCTCTTTTAATCCGTAAGTGTAGGAAAGGTACCCGAGAGTTTCGTTGCCGGAATCAAAACAGAAGGATTTTATCTGATCTCTGGTGGTTTCCGGTTGAACAATGAGTTCTGTCGTGGGATCTATGCCGATTATGCACGTATTCGCAGAACGGCGAAGCGGTGCATCTTCTTCAGTAACGCCGGACAAAAACATATCCGCGTCGAAAATGGTTGCGAATCCATTAAATAGTGCAGCAAGTTTCTGTCGCTGCACTTTGCCTGCTTCAAGAAAGACCGAAAAAGCGCGTTGCATGGTGAATGTACCACTCACCCTGTTCCGTTAAGAACGATTCAGGATGGAACTGAAGCCCCATGATAGGGCGGTTTTCATGTTCAATAATCATAGGAATCTCTGTTCCTGACAAAGTGGACGTTACTCTTAATCCTTCTCCAATGGAAGAAAGATATAGTGAATGATAGCGGGCTATTGTTCGTAACTCGCCATCTATTTCAAGCAAGTCTGTTTTGCCGTGCACACAATTTGGCAGTCTATCGGTCGTACCGCCGTAATAGTGATTGATGATCTGCATCCCCATACAGATACCGAGCACGGGTTTACCACTTTCAAATACACAGTCGTATGCATCGTATTCGACAGGATGACCGGGCCCGGGAGAAATAACAATTAGATCGTATTGTTCTAATGAGCACGCTGATAATGCAGCTCCGTCTTTGCCGTACGAAAGAATGTCCGGAACGAAGGAAGTTGCCGTAACCAGAAGATGCTCAAGGTTTCGGGTGAAGCTGTCGTTGTTGTCTACTAATACAATGCGCACTATTTATTCCTGCTACAGTTCCTGCTCAATCCAGATAACGGCAGCTTGTCTGCCAGTAACTTTATCCCGACGGTAGGAATAAAATTCGTCTTCAAGCGTTTTGGTACAAAGGTCAAGACCGAAAATTTGCTCTTCCGGAAGTCCGGCAAGGTGAAGTTGATGTTTGGTGAGCTGCCATAAGTTCATTGTGTTTGTTTTTCTGCTGAACCAGTCCGCCCACTCCACGCCCCATTCATGCTCAAAATTAACAAACTGTGCCTCGGCAGGTCCAAGGCTCGGGCCACGGACTGCTAAAACATCGACGGGCTTAATACCGTATTGCTTACAAAAATTGCGTACTCCGGAAACGGGGAACGCAATGCGGTTTCCACGCCATCCGACATGGAGAGCGGCTATGTATTTGCCGCTTTTGTGCGCAAGAAGAATAGGTTGGCAGTCTGCTGTTTTGATGACGAGCGCTTTGGAAATTTTGTCTGTTGCACTGCCATCTGCTTCCAGCTTTGCAGGTTCTCCTGCGGGAGTTTCCGGTGGATCAAAGACGAGCGTGTCATCATGCACCTGCTTTAATTCGCACCATGACTGGATTCCCAATTCTTTTTGCAGGCGTATACGATTGTATACAACGTGTTTTGGGTTATCGCCCACATCTAAAGAAATATTGCTGGACATAAACGCGCCGGTGCTTTCGCCGCCTAGGCGGCTTTGAAAGAAACAGCGCACATGGGAAATGCCGGGGAACGCAAATTCAATTCCGTTTAAAGCCATCGCAAAGCCTCCTCGGTACATAAAGCATGCATTGCCTGATCCCAAGGGTCAGATTCTAATGCTGGGACTACCTGAAAAGAATAAGCCAATCCTACAAAGGTTGCATGATTAAAAGCCGGTTTATGCAACATTCTGTCGTAGTATCCGCCTCCGAATCCAAGCCGGTTTCCGGCGATATCAAACCCTACGCCGGGAACGATAATGAGGGAAGGTGTAAAGCTTGGAGAATTGTATTCAATAACAGTGCAGTGGCTGCGAGGCTCGAGAATTCCATAGGTGCCTTCTTCAAGGTCATGTTCCCCTTCACAATGGACAAGGGACATTTGGCCTAATTCTTCATCGCATCTAGGCAGAAGGAGCGTTCTGCCGGAGCTCCAAATGTCATTTAACAGCAAATCTGTCCGAACTTCATTGCGGATAGGAGAATAAATGATGACTTGCTGTGCTTTTTTCCACACATCGTCAGCCATTAAATGGTGCTGTGCGCGGATGGAAGCTTCCTGTACGAAAAGCTCATCAAGATTTTTTCGTTGATCAAGGAGGTTTTTGCGCAATTTTGCTTTTGTCACCGGTCGCTCCTGAAGAAAGATTAAGAATTAGGTAAAGAATATGAGATTCTCTTCAACTCTGCCTAGCACTTGTATCGCAGATATTCAACGGCTTTGATATATCACGACACGTTCAAAGAGAAAAATAGCTTCCAACGGTTGCAAATGATCTCTTTTACGTCAACTATGTGTGCAGAAAATAATTTATTTAAATACTGTGTCTTACGGAGCTATATATGAGCGATTTTTGGATTTGTATTGGTGATATTCATGATGAGATTGCACGTCTTAAAGACATTCCCGAGCTTGCGCAGGCACGCGGGGTAATCATCAGCGGTGATTTGACCATGGCAAAAGGTATTCCTGCTGCTCGCCGTGTTATTGATGCTGTAGCTTCCATCAATCCTGTTATCTATGCACAGATCGGGAATATGGATAAGCCGGAAGTAACAGAATTTTTGCAGGAGCAGGGCTGTAATATTCATCGCTCTGTTGCTGAGCTTACACCGGAAGTTGCCATCATGGGTGTAGGAACTTCCAGCATTACCCCGTTTAATACAGTTTCCGAGACTCCAGACGACACTCTTGGTGAATGGCTGGACGAAACATATGCTAAAACAATGCAGTATGATGCAACTGTGGTTGTGGTGCACGATGCTCCGTTTGATACCAGTTGTGATGATCTTGGAAATGGCGTGCATGTTGGCAGTAAAGCAATTCGTGCATTTATTGAAAAGGCACAGCCGCAGCTCGTTCTGTGTGGGCACATTCATGAAGCACGTTCTGTAGATTCCATTGGTAAAACTACCGTAATTAATACGGGTATGTTGTCTGATGGTGGATATGCAAAGATTACAGTTAAAGATTCTACACTTTATGCTGAACTTTGCATGATGTAGCGACTCAGTATGATGCGGGCGTGTATAAAAAAAATGTATAGAGTGCAGTCTGCATTATGTGGATGTTTCAAGAATATAGTATGTTAATAGATATAAATGTGTCATGTTACTTAGTGCAGGTATTTTTTTCAAAAAAATATGTTGACAGTTGCAGGCGTCACGTATAGTTATGTCCACCTCGAGAGGGAATTGCTTTCAGAGCAAGGACCGCATCGTAAACAAGCTATGACGCGGGGTGGAGCAGTTCGGTAGCTCGTCGGGCTCATAACCCGAAGGCCGCAGGTTCAAATCCTGTCCCCGCTACCAATATTTGACCCCCCTGCTATGCAGGGGGGTCATTCTGTTATGTACTCCCGGCGTTAACTCACGATAAGGAGATCGCACATGGCAAAAGAAGAAGCCATTCAAGTAAACGGTGAAGTTATGGAAGCGTTGCCGAACGCAATGTTTCTCGTTCGCCTCGAAAATGGTCATCAATGTCTCGCCCACATCTCCGGTAAAATGCGTAAATTTCGTATTCGCGTACTGCCAGGAGATACAGTTACTGTAGAACTTTCACCTTATGACCTCACACGCGGTCGTATTACCTTCCGTCCTCGTTAGGTTCGACATATAAGGCGTTCGTTTTTTTAAGCGTAACGAATAAAGCCCGCTCTAATTAAATTAGAGCGGGCTTTGTTATTTCTATAGTATAGCGAGGAGCAACGCTCCTCCTGTAACTATGAAGGAATATGCATTGAGCGGCCTTCCTGAACAGCATGACAGGCACAGAGTGTACCGTTATCAAGTGTCAATGGATGTGGAACTTCGTTCACACAACGCTGGTTGGCAAGGCGACAACGACCATGGAAAACACAGCCTGTAGGCAGGTCGATCGGGGTCGGAACGTCACCGGTAAGCTTAATGTGAGAAAAGCCTTTTTTGCCCATACGCGGAATCGCAGACAACAGTGCTTTGGTGTACGGGTGCTGCGGGTTAGCAAACAGCTCTTTTGCGTCTGCCAGTTCACACAGGGAACCGAGGTACATTACAGCAACTCTGTTTGAGATATGCTCAACAACAGACAAGTCATGACTAATGAACAAGTACGTAAGGTTATGGTCGCGCTGTAAGTCCATCATCAGGTTAAGAACCTGTGCCTGAATGGACACGTCGAGCGCAGAAATAGGCTCGTCAGCTACGATAAACTCAGGTTTGAGAACAAGTGCGCGTGCAATGGAAATACGCTGACGTTGGCCGCCAGAGAATTCGTGCGGATAGCGTACGCCCCAAACAGGATTAATACCAACCTGTTCCATTACGTCTGCCACACGCTGTTTTACTTGCGCATCGGTGTATTCAGGAAAATGAAAGCGTACAGGTTCTTCAAGAATCTGTGAAACTTTCATACGCGGGTTCAAAGATGCGTATGGGTCCTGAAAGATCATCTGAGCAGCGGTACGGAATTTCTTACGGTCTGCGCCGGACTTATTGTCCACACGCTCGCCGCGGTAAAATACCTGACCACCAGTTGGCTCGTACAGACCAATAACGGTACGTGCGAGGGTTGATTTACCACAACCGGACTCACCTACAACAGAAAGGGTTTCACCTTTCTGAATTTCAAAACTCACATCGTTCACAGCATGAACAATAGATTTCTTACGGGTAAGCTTGCCATTTTCGAATCCGAGCTGATCAAGAAATCCGCCGGAAATATCGAAGTGTTTTACTAGATTCTTAATTTTAAGAAGAGGTGTATTACTCATCGCCTACTCCACTACATGACAGGCAGCAAGGACGCCGGACTTTTTACGTTCGAGCTCCGGTACCACTTCAAAACAGATGTCTTTACAGTAGTCACACCGGTTGTTGAATGCACAGCCTTTAGGAATATTGGTAAGGCTAGGCATTGAACCGCGAATCTGGTTAAGACGGTCGCCTTCAGCGCCGTCCGGTAAAGCTGCAATAAGCCCCTGAGTGTACGGGTGGGTCGGGGTAGAACAGACGGTGTCTGTTGAGCCCAGCTCCACAATACGTCCGGCATACATAACAGCAATCTTTTCTGTAACCTGAGACACAACACCAAGGTCGTGTGTGATGAGGATAAGACCCATGTTATCTTTCTCGCAAAGTTCGAGAAGCAGATCCATGATCTCAGCCTGAATGGTTACATCGAGAGCAGTAGTAGGTTCATCAGCAACAATAAGCGCAGGGTCTGTCAGCAATGCAATTGCAATAACAATACGCTGGCGCATACCACCGGAAAATTCGTGCGGGTACTGCTTTAAGCGTTTTTCCGGTGAAGGAATGTACACTTTACGCAGTTTTTCCAACGCGATTTTTTCAGCTTCTTTTTTTGATAACTTACTGTGTGCAAGCACAGTTTCAATCATCTGCTGACCAACAGTCAGAACAGGGTTGAGTGTCATCATCGGGTCCTGAAAAATCATGGAGATTCGATTGCCGCGGATGGAACGCAATTGCTTGCTGTTCATCTGAGCAATGTCCTGACCTTCGAATATTACAGAACCGCTGGCGATAAAGCCCGGCTTGGATATCTGATTGATAATGGAGAAGCCGGTAACAGATTTGCCTGCGCCGGATTCACCAACAAGACCAAGGCGTTCGCCCTTATCTACAGAAAACGAAACGTCATTTACAGCTGTAAGCGCAATGTCACGCATACGAAACTGAACAACCATATTTTTTACATCTAAAAGGTGTTCCATTGTCCCTTAATCCTTGTACAGTTTTGGATTCAGGAAGTCCCTGACCCAGTCGCCAAGCAGGTTGATGGAAAGTACCAACAGTACGAGAATAAGTCCCGGAAACAGGGTAATCCACCAGCTGCCACTCATGAAGTAGGCAAAGCCAGATTTGATGAGAGAGCCGAGTGAAGGCTGGTTAACAGGCATACCGAGCCCGAGGAAAGAAAGCGCAGCTTCACTCATTACAGCGTTAGCAACCTGAACTGTAGAAATAACGAGAACAGGAGTCAGTGTGTTCGGAAGAATATGGCGGAACATAATTCGAGTTGGCCGAAGACCGATAACGCGAGCAGCTTCAACATATTCTTTTTTCTTCTCTGCGAGTACAGAAGCGCGGACAGTACGTGCGTACTGTGGCCATTCAGAGAATCCGATAACAAAAATCAGAAATGGAACAGCAACGTCTGCATAGCGGGACACGCCCAATGCAGCCTGCAAAATTGCTCCAAAGAAGATCGCAACCATGTAGGATGAGAAAGAAAGCTGAACATCGGCAACACGCATGAGGAAGGAGTCAATACGACCGCCTTTGTACCCAGCAGTTAGACCGATTGTGATTCCGAGGAAAGACTGCAAGGCAACTGCGCCAATGCCAATGAGAAGTGAGATACGAGTACCATATAAAATGGTAGACCAGATATCACGTCCCTGCGCATCAGTACCGAGCCAGAAAGAACTCATTCCGTCCGGAGTCCACATAGGTGGAATTTCAGCATCCATAAGATCGATTGCCGCACCATCGTATGGGTTCTGTGTTGCAAGCAGCGGTGCAAGGATCGCCATTGCAAGAAGAACCATTAAAACAAGGAAACTGCCGACCGCAACAGGGTCACGGCGGAAGCTATACAAGAAGTATGAATCCTTAAATTTTTGCCACATGGATTACTTCCTCCCCGAAACACGGACCATAGGGTTAACCAGGCCGTAAATGACATCCACTATTGTGTTCACGATTACAAAAAGAACACCAACAAAAACAAGGTACGCAACAAGTAAAGCCGTATCAGAACGCTCTACCGCTTCAATGAACATAAAGCCCATACCTTGCCACTGGAATACTGTTTCAGTGAGGATTGTGTATGCAATCATAATACCGAGCTGTACGCCACCCACGGTGATAACCGGAAGAAGGGTGTTTTTAAATGCATGCACCATAAGAACGCGGGTCGGGTTAAGACCTTTCGCATGGGCAAATTTAACGTACTCAGTCTGAAGTACTTCAACCATTTCAGCCCTGATGAGGCGAATGAAAAGAGGAAGCATGATTGAGGACAGCGCGATAGATGGAAGGATGAGGTGTCTAATTGCCTTCCAACTTAAAAAGTTACTTTCCCAGCCAGGGAACAGTTGTGCTGTCGGGCCGCGTCCATAGGACGGAAGCCAGTGCAACTCTACCGCAAATACATAAATCAGCAGCAGTGCGGTAAGGAAAACAGGAATGGATACCCCGACGATACTGGCGCCCATGAATAATCTGGAAAGCCATGATCGAGGTTTAACAGCTGCGTAGATACCGATAGGTACAGAAAGAACGATAACGATCAAGGCACTAGCCATGACCAGCTCTAACGTCGCAGGAGCTTTTTTCAAAATTACTTCAGTAGCTGGTTTGCGGTAAAAGAACGAACGGCCAAGGTCGCCGTGCACTGCTTTTTTTACAAACCGTACCCACTGAACAAAAACAGGGTCATTTAAGCCGAGTTGATCGCGGTATGCTTCACGCTCTGCAGCGGAAACGTTAATGCCGACCATCTCTCGTATTGGATCACCGAACGAATATTTAATACCGAACCCGATGATGGATATGACAACCATGACGATCATCGCCTGCGTCACTCTTCGAACAATAAAAGCAAACATATGGGGTGTTGGGGGTTAGAGGTTAATCCAAAACCCAGTCTGTTAAAACCGAAGAGAACCGGCACAAAGGTCGGTTCAGGTGGTTTCGCGCTGTGTAGCGGAGAACTGAGTAGTACAGGCGATGCCTGTTGTATCCATCATTAAAAATCGGGGCGGCAACGCCGCCCCGAACAAGTATTATTTCATTACGAGGTCGCCGAAGTATGGGTAGTTCATTACGTTTACTACCACACGAGCGTTCTCGAGGTTTTTAGCGCTGGCCCAGGAAAGATCCTGCCAGTGAAGTGGAATGAATGCAGCGTCTGCATTGAGGATGCGCTCGATTTCCTGAAGCTGATCACGGCGTTTAGCTGTGTCAGTTTCGGAATTAGCAAGAGTTACGAGTTCATCAACTTTAGGGTTGCAGTATTGACCGGAGTTATACTGGCCTGCGCCTGTCTCTTGATTAGGACAAACTGCAAGGTACTCGGTGAAGTTTGCGGAGTCTTCGGTGTCAGAGTGCCAACCGATCATCTGGATGTCAGCAGCGCGTGCGTCGAACTGATCCCAGTACTGTGCTTTAGGCATAGTTTTGAGGTTAACTTTGATACCGATGCGAGCCATCATAGAAACGAAAGCCTGAGCGATCTGCTCATCTTTAACGTAACGGTTGTTAGGAGCAATCATAGTTGCTTCAAAACCGTCAGCGTAACCGGCTTCTTTCATGAGAGCTTTAGCTTTTTTGAGGTCGTAGCGAGGTGTAAGTTCTGCTACGTAGCCCTGGTAGCCTTTAGGGCTCTGCTGAGCAGCTGCAGTACCGCGACCTTTGAGAATTTTTTTAACGATACCAGGGTTGTTGGTAGCGTACGCCATAGCTTCACGAACTTTAGGGTTCGCAAGAGCTTTGTTACGTTTCTGGTTCAGCTGGAACATGATAACGCGAGTACCTGGCATGGTGATCAGGTCAACGTTCTCAGCAGAATCAAGACGGTCGTAATCCTGTGGAGGTACAGGCATGATGAAATCTACGTCGCCGGAAAGAATGGAAGCAACGCGAGTAGCTTCGTTCTTAATAGGGCGCATGTCGATTTCGTCAACATTACCACGGGAAGTCCAGTAGTCAGGGTTGGCTTTGAAAACCATTTTAACGCCCTGTTCACGTTCTGCAACTGTGAAAGGACCAGTACCGGAAGCGTGGGAGTTAGCAAATGAAGGACCGGTTTTGCCGATTAAGCCTTTATCCTGACCATTTTCATCTTTCCCGGTGTAGAACTTTGAGTCCATTGGGAAAAGGTAGGTAGCCATGTTGATAAGGAGCGGGTAAGGCGCTTTGGTCTTGAGATCTACAGTGTAGTCATCCACAGCAACTGCAGGTTCAAAAACTTCGTAAAGACCTTTGTAGTCAATGGATTTCTTGAGACGATCAAGAGTCCATACAACGTCTTTAGCAGTAAATTCGTTACCGGAGTGGAACTTTACGCCTTTGCGAAGGTGAAAACGCATGGTCTTGTCGTCAATGCGTTCCCATTTAGTTGCAAGGCGAGGGTCAAAGCCCATTTCATGGTTCCAACGTACGAGCGGGTCAAATACTAAGTGAGAGTACTGAAGCATGCCGCCGGAAAGCTGTACATGCGGGTCAAGTGATACAGGGTCAGCATCAACAGCTAAGCGTAAAGTCTTAGCGGAAGCTGGCGCTGCAGCAAATGCTAAAACAGCGGCGAGAGCAAGCACCGTGAACAAACGTTTCATCCGAAACCTCCAAACTAGAAATACTTCTAACAACCTAAAACATATAGAGACCACAAAATTGTTTAAAGTGCGCATTTTGATACAGAGCGGCACCTTAACCAATATATAAAGCTCGAAATAAAAACCTGTCAGACCTTTTTAAGTCAAGCTTTTTTGCGATAGGAGAACCGATTGTGGCTAATGACGCGGGTTTACGGCGTAGTTCTTTGAGCAAACACGCAATAGGGCCTTATTTCGGTTTTTTCTTAAAAAACAGCAGGTAAGTGTAATCGTCTTGGTTGACGTCGAAAATAAAAAAAGTCCGTGCTGTATGGGGAATACATAGAAAATAGTAGCTCAGTATATACAAAACGTACTTTAACCATTTAGTTTTCAATAATTACCATTTACGTAAACAGTTATGAAAACCACGTGGGTAAGGAGAGATAAACTATTCGCCGTGCCGATTTTAGTACAACAGATGCCAGAAAATAACAACTTTTCTATACATTTTGCGCCATCACACTGTGATGAAAGTAAAATGTTGCCTGAGTTGCACTGTTATTTGTAGAGGTCGTACAGTAAATAAAGAATCGTTACTGCATGATTTTGCAGAAAAATATAAAGTTCACGTCGTAATTACAGTGGGAAAGACATACTTTTTTTTCTTTTTTTTAAAAGAATACAAAGAAAAACTGAGAGATAGTGATGTATATTGCAAAAATTACCGTTGATGAAGAAAAATGCAAAAGTGGCAATACAGGAGCGAAAACTTACTGACTTGTCAGTTTGTACAATATTGTTAGACCAGTGCTTTATCTATTGCTTAAAAAGGATAAAGATTTGACCTCGTCATGCAGAGCTTTTGTTGATGAAGCTGTTGATGATACTGTGAGTTGATAGGTTGCTTGTTACAGCAGGGATGGAGTTATCCAAAAGCATGAGTTGCACTACATACTAGTCTGCAAGCGGGCGGTTAGTGTATGAAGTGGGTATGTCGAACTTCAAGAGTATTCTGCAGACGGGAATTTTGATTTGGCACGAGGTGCCTCTTGCGGGATTATTCGATCAACTGTATCACTCAGACACAATAAAGATACGAAATGCTCACAGGCGCAACGACAAAGCGTGTGGGTAAGGAGAATATATATGCAGTTTCCAGAACCAAGTATGGAAGGGCCTCTTTCCGTTGAAACAGCGTTGGCAAACCGTCGCAGTATACGTGAATTTGCAGACGAATCGCTGACACCGGATTCCCTCGGACAAATCTTATGGGCAACCTACGGTGTGAGTGAAGAGGGACCTTGGAACCGCCGTACCGTTCCGTCTCCAGCAGCAATGTATCCAATGGAGCTTTACGTTGTAGCCGGTGATGTTGAAGGGCTGGAACCGGGTGTATACCGTTATGAAGCGCTCGGGCACTCTCTCGAAGAAGTGGAAGAAGGCGATTTGCGTGAAGAGCTTGCTGAAGTTTGCATGGAACAGGATTGGATTGCAAAAGCACCTGCCATTCTCGTCATTACAGCTGCTTTCGATCGTATTTCTCAAAAATTTGGCGAACGCGGTGTAGCGTACACCTTCTTTGAAGCAGGGCATATGGCGCAAAACTGCTATCTGCAAGCTGAAGCGCTCGGACTCGGTGTGACCGCAGTCGGTGCGTTCAAAGAAGAACATCTGATGGAACTTCTTGAGTTGCCACCTGAGCACAACCCGATGATCGTTATGCCGATCGGCTGGAAAGATTTCGAGTAATCGTATTTTTTTGCCTCTGGCAGGCAGGCGGCTTTTTGTTTACGACGTTTGCCTCCGGCGGGCAGGCGGGCTCAGCCCCCTGCACCCCCGCAAGGGGACTTGTCCCCTTAACCCCGATTATTCGCGTGGTAATTTGCGAGTGCTTATGCTGGTAGCCGCGAACACATTACCTTTCAGAGATGAAACGTTTGTTTAAAATATTTGAATGAAAAAGGGCTGTCCCCAAAAGATGGGACAGCCCTTTACTGTTTCTTAACTAGTTGTTCTGTAAAAAATTCTGTAACAGAACAATATGTCAGTAATAATTCCATAGAACGCACTTGGTTCTATATAGAGAGCCTCTCCGTATCCGAAAGTCGGCGTGTTCGCGGCTTCCAACGTAATCAATGGTAAATTTGATCGCGTATAAACGGGGTCAAGGGGCGAGCCCCTTGCGGGTGGAGGGCGGAGCCTTCCCCCTCGGAGAGTCTCTTACTTCTCGCTCCAAAGTACGCGGTTGCCTTTAACTTTAAGGCGTCCGAGACGGAGTCCTTTAAAATAGAGTCCGGTTTCCTTGCCTTTTGCTTTTACCTGCATGGACTGACCGGTAAGCAACCGTTCGATTGGTTCGGTTTCTTCAAGGTTGATGCCGTTGCCTTCTTCATATTCAGGCATGAGGGCGCGTAACCTTGGTGACGGACGTACTTCACCGCGAGCCATTTTGCCAATCGGGAAGCCTCTCCATCGGAAAGTCTCTGGAAAGTTATCGAGGGCATACTTCGGTAGGAAGAGAGCGGCTTCGCGAACATGCGCGAGTTCCCCTTCAGGAAGTAGACCTGCTTCAACGCCCGGCATGCTGAGTGCTTTGCGAGGCATGATGTCAGCCTTAAGACCGGCTTCGAACTCGTGTGGTGCTTCAGCGTCTTCTGGTTTTGTGAAGGCGGCAATATAGAAACCTTGAGCGCCGGATTTTTCCGGATCAACGCGAAGTGTTCCTTCGCAGCCACCAAGGTAAGGTTCTTCGAAAGTAAAGCCTGCTGGTGGTGTAATAGGCTGGAGCTTGAAACCAACTTCATCTAGTGCAAAGCGAACTTGTTCTTCGTTTTCCTGAACGTTAGTTGTACAGGTTGAGAAGACAACTTTTCCGCCGGGAACAAGAAGTCGGAATGCTTCCTGAAGTAATTTGCGCTGAATTCCAATAAGCGGTTTAACTTTGTCGCCCTGCCAGAGCTTGAGGACATTCGGATTTCGTTCTACGGTGCCCCATCCGCTGCAAGGTGGGTCGAGCTGAATTTTTTTCCATCCGCCGGAGGGCAGTGGAAAGTTTTCACCGGGGTAAGAGCAGGTGGCGGTATGGAGCAGGTTCATTGTAAAAAGATTTTGGCGCAGTGTAGCAAGACGGTTTCTGCTGGGTTCGTTGCCCATAACAAAACCTGTAGGGCCTACTAGTTGAGCCAGAAAGCCTGTTTTACTGCCCGGGCTTGCACACATATCGAGTACAGCATCTCCGGCTTCAGGGTTCAACACAACCGGTGGCAGCATTGAAGATCTGTCCTGAATGTAAATGAGTCCAAAAAATGCAGCGAGACTTGAACCAAGAGGTTTTGGTTCTCTGGTAATTTTTCGGGACCATTCAGAAAACGGTTCTGGATCAAAGTCGTAGCCCTGCGCGCGCAAAAGCTCTTCTACAAGTGGTCGCTCTTCAGGTGTACAAACAAGCCTGAAAGAACGGGATGAGGTTGTTACTGTCACAAAGTCTCCTGCTCGATCCAATTTATTTTAAAATTCTGCTTGCCGCTCTACCTT
Source organism: Halodesulfovibrio sp. MK-HDV (assembly GCF_009914765.1). Lineage (NCBI taxonomy): Bacteria > Pseudomonadati > Thermodesulfobacteriota > Desulfovibrionia > Desulfovibrionales > Desulfovibrionaceae > Halodesulfovibrio > Halodesulfovibrio sp. MK-HDV. Next base: position 46,664 of record NZ_WYDS01000005.1, read on the forward strand.
ATGGTTGCTTCATCGATCAAGTGATATTATGGATGGGAAGCTGACTAGGCGAAATGAGATTTTTTTGTTAAACGATTTACAAAATTTCATACAAAAAAAGTTAGATATAGGCATGGTAGCAGTATTTATCAGCTGCGATGTCCTTTTGGAAAAGCTTTGGCAAACATTCTGTACGTTGCAATACAGATCTGCTTTTCCGCGTAACCTTGCGACTAAGCTGGATAAATACGCTTATCCGGCAATCATTTTTTAAGGAGATCGTATGCAATCTGTTATGCGCACTGTAATTTTGGCAGTGCTTATGCTGATGTTAAGCATTTCTGTAGCGTTTGCAGAGGGGGCAAAAACTTTTGGTATTGTTCCATTTTCTGTGAACGGCCCTAAGACTTTTACCTATTTAGAGCGTGCGATTCCGCAAATGCTCAGCTCCCGTTTATTCTGGAAAGATAACTTTATCCCTGTTGATGCTATTGCTTTGGATGGTATTACTGCTCCTACGAGTAATGCAGAAGCACAGAAAGCTCTCTCAGATGCCGGCGTTGACTACCTTATATATGGTAGCGTGAACATTATTGGCGACCAGTCTTCTTTGGACGTTCGTGTTGCTGATAGAGACGGAACTGTTTGGCCGCGTTCTGCTTCCAGTTCACTTAATGACATGATTCCTACCCTGCAGAACATTGCAGGTGCAATTAATACAGAAGTGTTTGACCGTCCTGATGCACGCGCACAGGCTGTTGAACAGGCTAAAAATCGTGTGAATCAGATGAACCCTGCGATTACTGTTAACCAGACATCTGCAAATCAGGAAGTTTATCTGAACCCTCAGTTCCGTTACGCAGGTGGTAGCGATTCTGAAAACCGTCTGCGTTCAAACGCTTTGCGTTTTGCTGCACACGGCATGGTTGTAGCTGACTTGACTGGTAACAAGAAGAACGAAATTGTGTTGATTGACAAACGGATCGTGCGCGTTTTCAACTTCGACAATAACACTCTTGTTCCTCTTGCAGAAGTGACACCATCCCGACGTTATGAGCTGTTAACTGTTCGTGCTAGCGACCTTGATCGTGATGGCGTGAAAGAGCTCATCGTAAGTGCAATGGATAAAGATCAGTCTTCGCTGACATTCTTTTACGCTCTTAAGGACGGCAAACTTGTAAAGTTTGCGCCTAGCATCAAAATGCTTGTAAACGTTCTGCCTCTTCCTCCGACTTACTTGCCAACTCTGATTGGCCAGAAAACTCGTAAGGGTGGCACTGTGCTTACACCGGGCGTACATGAACTTGCATTCATTAACGGCGAAGTTGTTTCTACCCGACGTGTTGCTGTTCCTAAAAAAGCAAACCTGTACAACTTTGCATGGGTACCTGACGAAGAAGACGGCGATAAAGTGGTTGTTCTTCTCCCTGATAGCGAAAAAGTTGCTGTTTTTAACTCCAAGTTCAACCGTATTGTTTCTTCTCCTGTTGCGTACTCCGGTAGTACTGTCAGCATCGAGAATGACGACACAATGCCTGGCCTTGGTAAAGACAAGCTTCTTATTCCTTCCAAGTACTACATTCCAATGCCGTTCGTTGTAGAAGATCTTGATCACAACGGAAAATACGAAGTTCTGGTTAACAAGCCTATTTCTGTGGCTGCTCAGTTCTTCGACCGCTACCGTTTCTTCCCTCAGGGCGAAATTCACTCCTTGCAGTGGGACGGTGTCGGCCTTGGCTTACAGTGGAAAACTCGTCGTATTAAAGGTGGCGTAATGGCTTACCAGATTGCCGACCTCGATAACGACGGTATCATGGACTTGGTTGTTGGTATTAACACCCACCCGGGTGCTACTGGCTTCGAAGCTCGTAAAACCATGGTTCTTGGCTACCCGCTTGATCTTACTAAAACCAATGCTAATACTCCTGCTTCCAGCGAATTCTCGCAGGAACAGTAGTAAGCTTACTTAGCTTGTTATGTCCCCGTTGCTTCGGCAGCGGGGACTTTTTTTTTGCTTCGACTTTGCCAGCTCATTCTTTACTTTTCTCTCCTTTTCTTCTTTGGCTTCTTCTAACGGGCTTTACTGCCCCCCTCATCGTCACTGACAGCAAGAATTTTCAGAGGTTCCACATGTGACAAGATTTATGAAGAACCTAATAGACGAGAGGCGACAGCCAGCAGGTAACATCCAACAGCCATCCGGCAGCATCCGATCATATATAATGTTAGGCGAAAGTGAACGAGAGAGCACAGAGGAGGACTCAAGTAGAATAGAGTGATCCAAATGAGACAAAAGTAGCTAAAAAGAAGGCTAAATAGACTAAAACAACTTCAAATAAACGAAAGTTGTTTATTTTTGGGCAATTATCTGAGTTTTGCACAGCTTGTTCGCAAAATGTTCCTAACTATGTCAATAAGTCGTCCATGTAATTAGTTAGTGTGATGTAAAAAACAGTCTTAAAATTAGACTGTTGCGAAAAGTAGTGATGCTATCGGGCTTAAAAAGTTTTGCACAGGGTGTCAGTAATTTGTTCCTAGAAATGTGCATAAAATTTTTTTAGGTATTTTTGCAAAAAAAGAGAGCTACGCTCTTCTATTAAAAGGCGCAGCTCTCTATTGTTTGTTTTCTTACTCATAAAAAAGAAAAGTGGTGGAGTTTTAAACTCCACCACTTTTTAGTTCAGAAAGGTAGTGAGGCATAAGCCGCGAGGTTGCATAAAAAAACGTGCTGACCTCGCAAATAAAAGTTTTTGGAGAGTCCAGAGAATCCTTTTTACTTAAAGCGGTAGCTGTTCTCGAAGAAAGAGAGATTACAGATAGCGACAGTGTAACAAGGTTCTCTGGCCGCCGGAGGCTCGTCGAAGACCCGCCGAAAGCTATCGCCCGTTCTAAACAGCCTCTTCCACTACAGCAGGCTTAACATTAGCACCGGTATCAACTGGCGCGCTGTTGTAGCAAACGCGGTCGTCGTATTCCATCTGCTTACCTTTGTTCCATTGTGAGACCGGTCGGTAGTAGCCGACGATACGAGTGTATACTTCGGTATCTGCGTCACATGTAGGGCAGCTAAAATGTTCACCGGCAATGTACCCGTGATCTTTGCACACGGAGAATGTCGGTGTGATGGAGATGTACGGTAACTTTGTTTTGGTAAACGCTTTAACGATGAATTTTTTCAACGCTGCGTGGTCTGCCACAGCTTCGCCGAGATATGTGTGGAACACAGTACCACCGGTGAAGAGTGGTTGCAGCATGTCCTGATGCTCAAGCGCTGCAAATACGTCTTCTGTTGCACCTACAGGCAGCGCCGTTGAGTTGGTGTAGTACGGAGTACCGTTACCTGATGCTGCGATGTCTGCGTACAGTTTTTTGTCGAGACGTGCGAGACGGTAGCTTGTACCCTCAGCAGGGGTTGCTTCAAGGTTGTAAAGGGTTCCTGTCTCTTCTTGGTAACCTGATGTCAGATCACGAAGATGATTCAGCACACGCTGCATGAGGCGAACTCCGCCTTCTGTCTCGATACCTCTACCGAGAAGGTTGAGGCATGCTTCGTGCCCACCGATGATACCGATGGTGGAGAAGTGTGCTTTAAAACCATTCTTGAGGTATCGGGAAGTCCAAGGGAACATGCCGCGATCAAGGTTTTCCTGAATGAATTTGCGTTTGAACTCTAAGGAATCTTTAGCAAGCTCTGCGTATTCAGTGATAAGATCGAGGAAGTCTTCTTCGTTGTTTGCAAGGTATGCCAGCTTAGGCAGGTTGAGCGTTACAACGCCGATAGAACCTGTGAGGTCGCCCGCGCCGAAGAGGCCGCCGGTTTTTTTGCGTAACTCACGCAGATCCATTTGCAGACGGCAGCACATGGAACGAACATCTTCCGGATTCAGATCAGAGTTGATGAAGTTCTGGAAGTACGGAACACCATACTTGGCTGTCAGCTGCATAAGTAAATCACCGATTTCAGTTTCCCAAGGGAACTCTGTGGTGACGTTGTATGTCGGAATTGGGAACGAGAAAATACGGCCGTGGTGATCGCCTTGAAGCATTACTTCGAGGAATGCCTTGTTGATCATAGCCATTTCTTCAACGTAGTCGCCGTATGTTGAATCCTGAAGAACACCGCCGATGATAATAGCTTCTTTCGCAATGTGTTTTGGAGGCACAATGTCAAGAGTAAGGTTGGTGAACGGACTTTGGCCGCCCCAACGTGACGTGGTGTTCAGATTGAATATAAATTTCTGCATGGCCTGTCGCACTTGCTTGTACGTAAGGCCATCATGCCGAATGAATGGTGCGAGGTAGGTGTCGACGTTGTTGAACGCCTGAGCACCAGCCCATTCATTTTGAAGCGTACCGAGGAAGTTAACCATTTGACCGAGAACAGCGTCAAAATGGTGAGCAGGTCCAGCGCTTGAACGACCTTCAAGGTTGAAGCCTTCAAGCAGGAGATCTCGGAGACTCCAGCCTGCGCAGTATCCTGCAAGGCCGAAAGAAAGATCGTGGATATGGAAGTAGCCGTGCTCATGTGACAGCCGTACTTCTTCCGGGTATTTTTCCAATGCATATCTGGCTTGCAATGTTCCGGAAAGGTGCAGCATGAGCCCTTGGAATGAGTGAGTCATGTTTGCGTTTTCGCTTACACGCCAATCTGCTTTATCCAGATAGGTATTGATGGTCTCTTTGATGTCCAGATACGCGGCTTTATGCTCGCGTAACTGTCTGCGTTGTTCGCGGTAGATGATGAACCGTTTTGCAACGTGGTACAGGCGAGACTCCATTAACACTTTCTCAATGGTGTCCTGTACCAATTCCTGTGGCGCGATTTCTTGCGCTCCGAGTTTTAGCTCAACTTTTCGGGCAAGTCTCTTTGAAAGAAGCGGATCTTTAATTCCGCTAGCTTTAAGTGCCTTGAGGATTGCATATGCAATTCGCTCAAGCGACCATGTCTCCAGACACTCGTCGCGCTTCAGAATCTGTTTCGGCATGCTCTCTCCTTGGGGGAACGTATTCCTGATGCTTAAGCGTAAAGCCTTCCGGTAGGTAGCTCTCAGCTTCCTGAATGTCTTCATCTGTCAGCACAGGCACTTTAGTAATGCGGAACAGGAACTTGTCAGGATACTGTTTTGCTAATTCGAAAACCTGAGAGAGATTTTCTTCTGCTTCTGCTGGGGATGTCGTACCACCGGTAAGCACAGGATATTTCTGGTAAGGGCCTTTAACATCTACTGCAAAAAGCTTAACGAGATCTTCGTCAAGCAGTTGTTTCAATACGTCCGGACGCATGCCGTTACTGTCCATTTTGACAGGCATGCCAAGCTTGCCAAGATCTTTAATAAGATCAGCAAGTCCCGGTGTAATTGTTGCTTCCCCCCCAGTGATGACGACACCGTCAATCCAGCGTGCGCGTTTGGTCAGGTATGACTCAATTGCGTCTTGCGGAATGACATCCATTGTGTCGCTATGCCAAGCAAGATTAAAGTTATGGCAAGTCGGACAGTGCATATTGCAGCCACCTAAGAAGATGACGCTTGCATTCATACCAGGCCAATCGCAAAGACTGACCCGTTCAAAACCAAAAACACGTGACCAAGCAGTAGCCATACTTTAATCCTCAAATGTGTGTGTCATGATATGTGAAGGCGTTGCCACATATCTCTTAACTAATTAAAATAACAGGAATAATCTGACTAAGCGAACGCTGTGGTTTACTCAGTCGCAAGAAGTAAATAATACTCATTCTGACAGTTTTTTAGCAATAGACTTTTTTTCGATCGGGCTATTGTATCGATTAGAAGTGAGACATCTCAACGGGTTTGCATGCAAAAAAAAAGTAATAACGATGTGTCGAAATCAGACAAGAGGCTGTGGAAATGGTGTGCAAAAACAGCGTGAAACATTCTATCATGCCGTGAAACCATTGCGAATAGCTGAGTTAATGCTGTGTAATAAAAAACGCTCACATACAAATGCGAGCGTTTTTCATGTAAATTTGTGCTAGTAGCTTGTAATGCTTACGCAATTAGCCAAAGCAGAACTCGATGGTGAATTCACCATGAGCAGTGGAAAATGGAACAGCGATAACTGGGCTGGAAGTCACATGGCTGATTGTGTGATTGTCACCCATAATGACAGACGGTGTTGAACCATCAAATTTATAGCCCATGTCTGCAAGACCGGCTCGTGCTTGTCCTGAAATCATATTGCAAATTTCGCCAACAGCATCTTTTGTGTCAGAAATAATATCCTGCACATCATCGCCGAGCATTGCGCGAACAAGGGCAACAGCGCATTTTTTGGTGAAGGTTACAGAAATACTTCCGCGTCTTTCTCCAGTAATGCCAATAATTGCAGATACATCACCGCATGCAATATTGTCTTTTTTTACAAATGGTGCACTTGGAACAGGGGTGATACCAGCCATTGTGGTAAGTACGTTGTTTGTTGCGCTAATAAAAGGTTTAGCAAAAGTAACGTCAGAATTCATAGCAGCTCCTATGGCAGTACCGCGGTACATTAATGAGTTTTTTGAGTTGAAGGCGCCACAAAAGACTCATTACGTGTCGATAACTTCTTCTTTTTCAAAAAGAGTACATAAAAAATTATATTCGTAACAGTAACGTCTGTGGGATGGCTCTATCCACCAAAGGTAGAAAAATGTGATAGTTACAACGTTAGGTCGTTCTACAGGAGAAGCCGTTTGTGGTAAAGCAAAAGGTATTAAGAGATGTTAATGCGCCGATAATGTTTCATATCTCGCCGTTTATATTCAATGCGCAATAAAAAAGCACTGTCTTTGTAAAGACAGTGCTTTTGTGTCTTGAAAAACGAGCTATTCTTCGTACATGATACAGTTAACTGGACAGGTATCGATTGATTCTTCAACACAATCGTCTGTACAGTCTTCGTTTAATACAATTGCCTTGTCACCTTCTGTGTTCATTTCAAAAGCAGCAGGGCAAAGCTCTACACAGGATTCACAGCCGATACATTCATCTTCATCAATACGTAACTTTTTAGCCATATCAATCTCCAGTTAAGAGTTTTTTGTTGAGGATACTTTTGTGAATAGCACGCTTTGGTCTTCGAACAATGATATTTGACTTTCAGTATTATTCTACTATCGTGACTTTGTATTCAAAAAAATGTTGTAAGGTGACTGTATGAAAGATGATTCCAAAGCTGCAAAAGAACATATTGCCCGAGCTAAAGCTTATTTCCAGCGACATGATGTCCTGCGAGCAACTGCCTCTGTCATTGCGTCACTGAGGCTCGTTCTTGCGGGAAAGGTTACTGGAGTTGATAGGATCACGGTGGACTCTGCACTGAAAGAAGTGCTGCACAACATGAATAGAGTAACCGAAATAAAAAAAAGATTTCCTCGCGGTATCATGTACGCGAAAGGGCATGAGAAATTGGTTCACGACAGTCTCGTGAAGCTGTTTCTTGAATTGAAGAAAGCTGAGGAGTCAGAATCCTATAAACAGCAGCTTAATCGCAAGATGACACTTGATAAGGCGTTAAATCGGGGAAGAAGATATCTTTCCGGTGGCAAGCTGCAAGATGCAACAGAAGCGTTTGAAGAAGCAAAAGCGTTGTATGTTGACGAACATAGCATGTTTCGCATGATCGGCGAGTGGTGTCTGGCATGTAAACAGCCTAAACTGGCTGTAAAATATTTAAAAAAAGCAGTTTCTGTTGATCCTGATACCAGGAAGGCAAAACGTATTCTGCTTGATGCTGTGGTTGGTACTGGGGATAAAGTCGGCGCTGCCAAATTAAAGGCGCAGTTACAGGGCGATTATTCTTAGTAACCGCAGAAGCTATGTAGCTATAAAGCGTATTGCACTTGCAATGCGCTTTTTTTGTATCTTCAGGGAGCGCGAGAGCACCCCCTGAAACTATGTGAACTTAGAAGTCCAGCAAAGCTGCAACACGTGCAGGATCAAGCGCATGGCCTGTCTGGCCTGAAGGCTGCTGACCATTTTCGAGGACTGACATTGTATTACCGTAGGCAATGTTTGCCGTTTCGGTTTCAGTACGAGTCGGCATTGCTGCTGCCTGTACAGGTGCAGCTACGGTTGCCTGCTGTTCCTGAACTTTCTGGTTGGTTGCACTCATCAGGTTGCCAAGCTTGAATGAAAAGGCGTCTTGTCCGACACCATTGATAGGTGACATATGTATTCTCCTGCGGTAAAAATTTCTGCTTACAGAATATTAAGCAAAAAACGCGCCGAGTTAAGAAACATAAAGACAGGATCTTTTATAAATTTTTTTTCATGTAGATTGACCTCAAAGAGTGCTGCAAAAGTAAAAATAAAAATCCAAAATCGAGGCATACATAGGCGCATGTCGGATTTTGGATTTATTGAAGCAGTACCGCCGTGTGTGAAATTAACAAAAATAAGGGGATGAGTAGAAATCTACTCATCCCCTTTCATTATAAGTGGTGATTCAGAAAATTGACAGTATCCAAACAAGGCACTGCCGCAGTCCCCCGCGGCGTGCTATGCGTCTGCTTTCAATTTTTCAATCACACTGTTGAGATTTTCAGCCTGTGCAACAAGCTGTTCTGTGTTGGCGGCAGAACTATCAACGAGTGTGCTGTTGTCACGGGCAATTGAATCAATTTCTTCCACGCTTCGAGTAATCTCTTCTGACGCTGCTGACTGCTGCTCTGCTGCGGTTGCAATTGAGCGTACCTGTTCAGCAGCAGAATCCGCAGCGAGTACAATTTCGCTAAGCACTTCGCCGGATTTGCTGGATAAGCTTTGCACGTTTTCAAACGCATCAAGAGTCTCATCCATGCCGTGTGCGTTAAGCTTGGCGAGATCCTGAATTGTTTTAATATTCTTACTTACTTCATGAGTTGCATTCATGGTTTTTTCAGCAAGTTTGCGAACTTCATCCGCAACAACCGCAAACCCTCGTCCAGCATCACCGGCTCGTGCTGCTTCAATAGCGGCGTTGAGCGCCAGCAGGTTGGTTTGATCCGCAATATCGTTAATGACATTGATGATGTCACCAATGGATTCAGACTGGGCATCAAGTGTCGCCATATTGCCTTTAAGTTCTTCGCTGCGTGCATGCAGCTGTGTGATTGCTGCAACGGATTCTGTTACTGCGTCAGCCCCCTGCTGTGCCATAACGCGGGAACGTTCGGTTTCAGAAGCAGCCTCACTTGCGTTGCGGGCAACTTCCAGAACGGTAGCGTTCATTTCCTCCATTGCTGTTGCAGCATCACCGATGCGGGTCATCTGGGAACTTGTGCCTTGCTGAATATTTGAGTTCTGATCGAAAAGTGACCCCATTTCACTGTTCATACTGCGTACCAAGCCTTCAAGAGTGGATGCAGCCGTAAGGATACCTTCTTTAGTGGCGATTTCAGCTTGTGCCATAGCGTCTTTAGCTTGTTGCGCAGCTTGGCGGGCGATTTGGGTCTGGTTCTGTGCTTCAGCCTCTTTCTTTTCCATCTCTTTTTTGTCGTGCTTAAATGTATCCACCATCTGGGTTAAGGAGCGCTGTAGGCTGGTTACTTCGTCTTGCCCGTCAACAGAGATAGGAACATCCAGATTACCGGAAGCTACTTCCTGTGCTGCCTCTGTTGCCAGAGAGAGAGGGCGGAGAATACTACGTGAAATCATAATGCATAGTGGAATGATCACAGCGAAAATAGCGCAGAAGAGAATAATTCTATCGAGGAACGCTTTATCAACCATGGACGTGATTGTGTTGCTGATTTCCTCGCCTTCTATTGCGATGTTATCGATATAGACACCTGTCGCGATAACATAGTCTGTGTTGCCGATGTGTGTGCCGTAACTAATCTTAGGCTGTTTTCCCATTCCCGGTTTATCGAAAATGTACTCAACAAAGCCTCCCCCTTCTTGTGCTTTGGCTACGAGCTCCTTGTTGAACATTACCCCGTTGGAGTCTTGAAAATTTATTACGGATTCGCCAACTCGTTGAGGATTCGGCGGGAATACTACAAATTTTCCACCTTGAAGAATGAAAAAATATCCTGAGTTGTCATCTTCGTGCCGAAGCTCGTTAATTGCATTTTGCAAAGCGGTTTTCTGTTCAGCTTTAGGCAATCCGTCAATTTCTTTCGCTAACAAGAATGCCAAGCTGTCTACTGCAAGTTTTATGGACTCCTGACGCCCTTCAAACATCTCTTCTTTGGCCGTTTTCACGGAATAATCTTGTATGTGTTGTGTCGTTATGTAGAAAAGGAAAAATGCCCCGACAATGCACAACATATTTATGAGTAGTAATGAGAAAATTCTGTGTTGAATGGTAAACCTGCGTAACATAAACCCCTCCATGGTACGCGCCGTTTACAACGGCCTGTAAAAATTATTGTCACGTGCTGAATCGCACAAACTTTATTATCGCTAATAGTAACTGTAACTATTAGCACTGATGTTCTTCTGTTCTTATCTTTTTAAAAGGTCAATAAGATTTTAAAATTAAAGGTAAAAATAAATAATACATTAGTTATTGAGACTAACACTTCACCTGTAAATTGTGGAATTTTCTATTAGTGGAACCAAAAAAATGGACATAAAAAAACGCCGCTTCTTTCGAAGCGGCGTGTGTAATTTTTAGCTATATTGATATGTTAGAATTGAGATGTTGCAATAAGCAGCCAGCCTGTAGCAATTATGACAGTACCGGCAATAATTGAGAATGATGTGTGAAGTACAGCAACAGCAGTGGAACTCTTACCTGCAACGTGCATAAGCATTTTTCGAGAATGGATGCTGGCAATACCAAAAAGTGACGTCGTAATTCCCATCCCCATAGTAAAGAAGACTGCACCAAGAAGTCCCGTAGCGAGCAAATTTAAGCTCAATGCAAAGGAAAGTAGAAGCGCAACTCCAGGACATGGAACAAGGCCGGAAATAATGGAAACAGTGATGATTCCTTTATTGTCGGCTTCTTTTTTTGTGCTGCTATCTTTACGATACCGCGAAACAGCTTCGTACAGTGCGTGTAGCAGTATGAAAATACCCAGCCCGATTATGAGATAGTAGCTTGTCATCTTCAGTGGTTCACTAGCGGATGAAAGCGCACGACTCCCCTTGAGATTTAGCAGGAAGTACGCACCAAGGACGACAACGACAGCAGAAAGCGTATGCACCGCTGTGAGCAAATGTCCCATGAGAACGCCTTTAAGCAACGTTCCTTTTCTGCCCAGAAAGTAGGAAAAAACAATGGATTTGCCATGTCCCGGCCCAAGTGCGTGAATTATTCCATAGAGAAAAGAGAATAGTAAAAAAAGACCAGAAGGCTTGTCCGTTCGGGTTTTTTTTAATTTCACGACCAAGAGTTGTCATTTTTGAGCGCAGGGAGCGCTGGGCAAGGTTTACGTTGCGAAGCATTTTTGAATATTGCAGCGCAAAGAATCCAGCCTTGTGTTGTTGCAGTTCCGTTTGGTCAACGGTTGTTTTGCCGGTACTGTGCTTACCCGTAAATGGACTGGCGTGAGCCGCTGTTACCATTAGGAGAATAAGTAGAGCTGCGAGAAAAATTTTTTGCATAACTAAAACTCAAATGTAACGGCTGTAGGGATGATTTGACCCTGATAGAATGCCAGTTCCGGTGCCTCATCAATAGTAAGCTGTAGATCTTTTTTTCCATCAACAGCGACAGCCTCTAAGGCAGTATAAAAATCTGAGTAGTAAGAAGGGTCAAATATAGCGATTTGCATTTTTTGTACTGACTCTTTTTTTGCAACGGAAAACGGAATGTTCATTTTGTACTTCAACGTTCCCTTTTCAAAGATCGCGACAAAGTTGGTGATCTTTTTCAACGAAACTCTTTTACCGTTAAGCATTATGTGAACGAAAAAACTTTGTTCAGCAAGATAACTTTCAATGTCCGGACGCTGTTTGTTCCATTCAGCCTGAGTTAACGCGCCATCAGCGTTTGTATCTAGATCAATCAAAAACAGGTCGCTGGACATATCGTCGAATGTCCAGACAACATCAATCGATTTCAGGCTGTTGTTTTCGAAGTGCAAATTCAATGAGCTGTCGATAAATACATGCGGGTGTGCCTTTGCGACGCGTGGGGTAAATACCATGCTGCAAAGACAAAGGATAAGAAGCAGTGATAAGGCAGTTCTCATATCAAGACCATTTGTAAAAATGTGGATTTGCGCTGTAACTTGGCAGTATACGGGGTTTTTAGCCGATAATCATGCTCATGCCCATTTTGTATACCAATGAGATGGATTGAAAAAAAGCATTTTCTAGTTGACATTGAAAATCGTTTTCAATTAAACAAAGGGTAATGAAGAGGCCGGAATACATTTTGGAGGCGTTATGTGTGCTACGTTAATAGGCGGAATGGATAGACTTAGACGTGATTACATAAACACAGCAAAAAGTCAGGGTGTGAAATTGAAGGTGTTTACTGGAAAGGAGAACTCTATAGCTGGTAAAATGGGAACCCCCGATATGGTTATCCTGTTTACCAACAAAGTTTCACACGCCGCCCGTCGGGAAGTGGTACAATACGCAAAAGCAAAAAATATTCCGATTCATATGGCTCATTCCTGCGGTGTTTCCACACTTAAGCAGGTGTTACGATAAAAGGGGAATTACAATGTGTGCTGCAAGAGAAATTGGTGCCCTGAGCAAAGCAGGTATGGCAGCTATGGCTGATGGTAATTACATGAATGCAGAATTTATGATGCATCAGGCTATCCGTAGAGCAGAACAGCTCGGGGTAGATACCTATACAGCAAAGCTTAAAAATAACTTTGGTATTATTCTAAATTTGCAAGGCAAAACGAATGAAGCCGCCGGTTATTTTGATGAAGCACTCACAACAATTACCAGAACAATCGGAACTGAGAATAAACTCTACCGTGTTATTGAAGCAAATCTGCAAGATACACGTGTAGGACAAGCTTAAGTACATTCATCGAGACAAACTTGCACAACATCACGATTTTTTTAGACACAACTCTCGTCTCGGTGTACAATATTTACAAAAGGTAATGCCGAAAGGCCATGGATTAACCTTTATCCTCCTCACAGACATATGATATATGGACAAAGTTCGAAAAGACGATAGCAAAACATGCTATCGTCTTTTTGTTTGTTCAAACGGCTATTCTTCTCGCAGGTCACGCTTCATCAGTTCGCGCCATGCGACGTGCGGATTCTTTCCATCGTGGATAATGGCATGCATGGTGGCAGTAATAGGAAGTTCAACGCTGAGGCGCTGTGCAAGCCTGTGAACCGCGGTTGTGGTCTTCACGCCTTCAGCGACCTGATGCATTTCTTCGAGGATCTGATCCATGGTTTTGCCTTGGCCGAGCTTGAGCCCGACTTGTCTGTTTCGAGACAGGTCACCAGTGCAGGTTAATACGAGATCTCCCATTCCAGAAAGCCCCATAAATGTTTCTGCCTTTGCACCCATGACAACGCCGAGACGTGACATTTCTGCAAGACCGCGTGTGATGAGCGCAGCGCGTGCGTTTGCGCCGAACCGTAGTCCGTCGGACATGCCTGCTGCGATGGCGATAACGTTTTTGAATGCGCCGCCGAGTTCAACACCGAGGACATCTGTTGATGAGTATGCACGGAAATTTTCATTGGAAAACATTTCGCGTAACTCTTTGCCACATTGATGATTGCAGCAGCCTAAGACAACTGCTGTCGGCATACCGCGCACAACTTCTGCTGCGAATGAAGGGCCGGAAAGCATGGCGAAAATAGGATTTTTATGTCCGAGTTCTTCTGTGACAACTTCAGACACGGTTTTGCCAGTGTCCAGTTCCAGCCCCTTGTTGGAGCATATTATTGTAGTGCCATCATCAATGAGCGGTTCAAACTTTTTCAACGTGCTGCGAAATACCTGACACGGTACAGAAAAAAGAATGTGACGCGCACCTGTGAGTGCGGTCTGTGCGTTGGTTGTTGCAGTAATATTCTCGTGGAGCGGCACATTCGGTAAGTATTTAGCGTTTTCCCGTGTGCTGTTAATGGCTTCAGCCTGCTTATCGTCACGCACGAGTAACGGTACTGTATATCCCTTGTCGGCAAGCAGTTGAGCGAGGGCTGTTCCCCAGCTTCCGCCGCCGATTACGGTAACGTTCATGTAGGACTCCAGAAAATCAATCTAGATGTAATGTTGAGAAAGTTTTAATGACAAAATGTATACGGTTACATTTTGTTTCAGACATCATGTATCTTATCGTTTGCTAAGCCACAAGGCTAGTTTTTATGATTAGCCGCTTTTTCAGAAGGGTTCCATGATGTCTGTGAGGCGACAGAAAAAGCAGCAGGCATATAGTATGTTCCCCGCGAGGCGGATTGTGGGAAAAATTGCAGATTGAACGTACTTTTGGAACACTAAAAATAATAAACAGTGTTGTATTTACTGCATGTTGTGTGCGCTAGCCGAAAAAATGATTAGCAGTTGCAACGCGCGGTGCTAACAGGTATCAACACTTGGTGAAATAAAAAAGGAATGTGAGGATGACCATGGCGAAAACCGAGTTTACGGAAATCGAAAAAAAGATTTTGCATATTGTGCAAGCCAATCTTCCAGATAGCGCTACTCCATACGCAGATATTGCAAAAGAAGTGGGCACAGACGAAGAAACTGTTCTTAATCTGCTGCAGCTTATGAAAGACGAAGGCACAATCCGCCGTTTTGGTGCGAGCTTAAAGCATCAGAAAGCAGGATTTAATCATAATGCAATGGTTGCATGGGTAGTAGACGAAGACATCATTGATGGAATCGGTAAAATTGCTGCCAAGCATACACTCATTTCCCATTGCTACCACCGTCCGACCACTCACCCTGAGTGGAAATACAATCTTTTTACGATGATTCATGGTCGTCACGAAGATGAGTACATGGAAGTTGTTGAAGAGCTTCGCAATGCGACTGAGCTGGACGAATTCGCCGTGCTCACGTCTTTGAAAGAGCTCAAAAAAACATCCATGACATATTTTTAGATTTTTCAGCATAAAACCCGCGTTATCCGCGTGGTTTTGGCTTCTATATTATACCACCTAAGAGGAAGAACCGTATGGAACGCTCCAGTGAATTATACGCACGCGCAAAAGACCTTATGCCTGGTGGCGTAAACAGCCCAATCCGTGCTTGTCTTAGCGTTGAATGTGAGCCGCTTTTCATTAAAAAAGGTGAAGGCGCAACTCTTACCACTGAAGACGGCAAGACCTACATCGATTTCGTTGAAGGTTGGGGTCCAATGCTGCTTGGTCACGCTCATCCGGACGTAACCAAAGCAATTCAGGAATCCGCTGCAAACGGCTGCTGTTTCGGTGCACCTTACGCTGGCGAGGTTGAACTTGCACAGATGATCGTTGATGCAATGCCTGGTATAGACATGGTTCGTATGGTTAGCTCCGGTACTGAAGCTACCATGACAGCCTTACGTCTTGCTCGCGGTTACACAGGTCGTGACAAGTTCGTTAAATTTATTGGTAACTACCACGGTCACGGTGATCCGTTCCTCGCAGCAGCAGGCTCCGGTTTCGCAGATCTTGCAATTCCGGGTACACCGGGTGTTCCTGCCGGTACCGTTCAGGATACCTTGCTTGTTCCTTACAACGATCTTGAAGCAGTTCGTAAGCAGTTTGAAGCAAACGGCGACGAAATTTCCTGCATCATCGTTGAGCCAATGGCTGGTAACATGGGTGTTATCCCTCCAGCAGAAGGTTTCCTCCAAGGTCTTCGTGACGTGTGTGACCAGTACGGCGCATTGCTTATCTTCGACGAAGTAATCACCGGTTTCCGTCTCTCTTACGGTGGCGCACAGAAACGTTTCGGCGTTACTCCTGACCTCACCACTCTCGGTAAAATTATCGGCGGCGGTATGCCAGTAGGCGCATACGGCGGCAAGCGTGAGATCATGGATCGCGTGGCACCAACCGGTAACATTTTCCAAGCAGGCACTAACTCCGGTAACCCGGTTGTTATGGCAGCTGGTATTGCTACCCTGAAAGTGCTCCAGAATGCAGATTACGATGCACTCGAAGCCCGCGTTGCAGCGTTCGCTAAAGAACTGCACGCAATCCTCGCTTCCAAAGGTGTGGACGTAACCTACAACACCATCGCATCCATGTTCACCATGTTCTTCACGAACGAAAAAGTGACACATTTTGAGCACTCCAAAGCTTGTAATGCAAAAATGTACGCTTCTTTCTACCAGCAGATGCGCGCTCAAGGCATTTACCTTGCGTCCCTCGGTCTCGAGGCTGCAATGGTTTCCTTCGCGCATACTGACGAACAGCTTGAGAAAGCTCTCGAAGCTGCTCGTAACGTGAAGTTTTAGCTTTAATATTGCCTGCGGCGCTTGTTGAGTTTTGATGCCTCCGGCGGGCAAAGGGCCAGCCCCTTGCATCCCCGCGAGAGGAACGTCCTCTCGACTGCGTTGACGTACAGGTGAGTTATTGACCGTAAACAATGATCAATAACTCCAAGCTAAAAATTAGGTTACTAACAATTACAGGCGCTGCTGCGTCGTGTTAAGTCTGAACAAAAAGGACTTTGTTAGTACGTTCGAGTATATTACGAAGGGTGGAGTGTTCGTCGCTCCACCCTTTGTTGTGATAAGGTAGCGACCATGAAGCCGCGTGAGAGCATAAGCAACGTACGCGGGTCGCAATAAAAATCGCGGTCAAGGGGGCGTCCCCCTTGCGGGTGCAGGGCAGAGCCCTTGCCCGTCGGAGACCTGCCAGAGGCGTTAGTTTCCTCATGCCGAAGGCAAACAAACATTCACACTGCAAAGGCATAACAACGCTATGAACAACCTAGCCGTATACGCAGTCACCCCAAAGGGCGTGGCGCTTGCTCGCACCATTGCAGACGCGCTTGGTGGCAGTGTCTTTGTACCGACACGAATGGTCGACGCTGATTCGGCTGCGCAAGAGACAGGCTTTGAGAGCCTGCGAACATGCGTTGCCGAGGGCTTCAGCGACTTTTCTGCGCATGTTTTCATCACGGCTGCTGGCATTGCTGTTCGTGCTATTGCACCACATCTGGTGAGCAAGGACGTTGATCCTGCCGTTGTTGTAATGGATCAGAACGGGCGGCACGTTGTGAGTTTGCTTTCCGGTCACTTGGGCGGCGCGAATGATCTGGCTACGGTTGTGGCGCAGCTTGTTGGCGGCGTTGCTGTTATTACCACGGCCACTGACACGGAACAGCTGCCATCACTTGATCTGGTAGCTGTTGAAGCTGGCTGCACTATTCATAATATTGGTGCAGTAAAGCACGTTAACGGCGCTTTGCTTGCGGGTGAAAAAGTTGTTCTTGATGACCCTGCGGATGTGCTTGGGTTGAAGCATGGCGCGTTTGAAAAATATTTTTTGGCAGCAGAGCTGGTGCCGTTTTCGGAAGAAGACGCTCCAAGTGTAGTTGTTTCATGGCGTAGTGCAGAATTGCTCGAGCCGGAAGAAAAAACGTTGCTGCTGCATCCTAAAGTGCTGTGCGTAGGCGTTGGTTCTAAGCGTGGTGTTCCCAAGGATGCTGTTCTCGGACTTATTCGGGATACGTTTCAGAAACGGGATCTAGCGCTTGAGAGTATTGCGTACTTGGCTTCGGTTGATGCCAAGGCGGACGAAGAGGGCATTATTGAAGCTGCTGAAGAGCTTGGTGTGCCTTTTGTATCGTTCGCAGCAGATGTTCTTGATGGCGTGGATGTTCCAAATCCTTCCGATGCACCGAAGCGGGCTGTAGGCACTAAGAGTGTCGCTGAGGCCGCTGCGCTTCATTGCGCGTCGCTGAAGCATGGTGCGCGGTTGGTTGTAGAAAAAGAAAAGGGTGACGGCGTAACTTGCGCTGTCGCGTTGGAGATATAATGGGTTCCTCTTTGAAAGTAGTCGGGCTTGGCCCCGGCGATAGTGCATTGCTAACGCCACAGGCGCAAAAAGCAATTGAAGATGCTGACGTCATTGTCGGATACACTTTGTACGTTGATCTGGTTCCGGATGCATTGAAAGAAGGCAAAGAACTTGTTTCAACAGGCATGATGGGCGAAATGGCTCGCTGTGAAAAAGCGATTGAAATTGCTTTGAGTGGCAAGGATACTGTTGTAGTCTGTTCAGGTGATCCAGGGATTTATGCTATGTCCGGCCTTATTTACGAATTGGCGGAAGAGCATCTTGATACGCTTGAGATCGAAGTTGTGGCGGGAATTCCGGCACTGTCTGCGGCCTCTGCCTTGCTTGGCGCACCACTGATGCACGACTTTGCTGTGATCAGCCTTTCGGACTTGCTGACAGAATGGGAACTTATTGAGAAACGCTTGAAAGCTGCCGCTGAGGCAGATTTTGTGATAGTCTTATATAATCCGAAATCCAAACGCAGAAACTGGCAAATTGGTAAAGCGCTTGAGATTGTAGGAACCGTGCGGAGTGCAGATACTCCGGTGGGTTTGGTGAAGTCTGCCTATCGTAAGGAACAGGAAACTATAGTGTTTTCTTTAAGTTCCTTTGACACCGACCAAGTAGATATGCTTTCTACAATAATAATAGGCAATTCCACAACACGAATGATAGGTGAAAACATCGTAACTCCCCGTGGTTACCTGAAAAAGTACCGTAACTAACAACTTGGAAAACGCTATGTTACATCGCTACCTTATTCCTTCCGTTCCATTGATTATTTCACTTTTTTTTGCAGCTATCTGTATAGCTGCGGCTCAGGAAGCGCCTCAGGAGCCGGTTGTAATCGGGGTTCCTGCCGGGGCAAAGATCAAGAAGCCGAAGGTAGCGTTTCAGCATGCTAAACATGCTGCGTTACAGTGCGATGCGTGTCACCACATGCTGAAGGAAAATCCAGAGGTCTACTCTTGTTCATCTAAAGGCTGCCATGATCTTGGCAACCCGACTTCATCCAAAGAACGTAAGTCTATTCGTTATTTCCGAAACGCATTCCATATGAATAGTAAAGCCAGCTGTAACGGCTGTCATAAGTCCCTTAAGAAAGAGGGCAAGCCTGCAGGACCAACCTCTTGTAAGGGGTGCCATACTGTAAAATAATGCAGTTTGGTTTGAGCAGACAAACAGTACACATTATATACCGTCAAGTTGCTGCATATTCCCTGTTTTCAGGGAATATCATGTGATTACTACTGAGTAGGTCGCGTTTGCTTGACAGTATAATAGAGGTACAATATAGCCTAATGTGAAAATCATAACATGCCTTGTGAAGGAGGTTGTACTGTCATGAAAAGAGTAATGGTACTCGCTATGGCCGCAATACTTTGTGTTGCTTTTGCCATGGTTGCTTATGCTGTTGATGCCCCATCTGAACCAGTTAAGATGGACGCAACCAAGAAGCCGGTTATGTTTAACCACGCTACCCACACTGACTACAAATGTGGTGAATGTCACCATCCTGTAGATGGTAAAGAAAACTACAAAAAGTGTGCTACAGCAGGCTGCCACTCTGCTGCTAAAGCAGACAAAAGAAAAGCTGGTTCTTACTACAAAATTGTTCATAACAAAAAAGTTGGTAAATCCGGTATTGCAACCTGTGTTTCTTGTCACAAAAAAGTTGCTGGCAAAGACAAAGCTAAGAAAAAAGCTCTCACTGGTTGTAAAAAATCTAAATGTCACTCTTAGAGGACATTTTTTGATGATGAGCGTAAAGACCGCCTAACGGCGGTCTTTTTTTGTGGAGAATAGGCAGAAACAGTGATATTCCGCGCTGTACCTAATGAAACACACGTGCAGACCGATGAGATATGAGGTGTGTATGCTATGCAGCGATGTATATTGTTGCACTAATCTGCTCAGGGATACCTATACAAAAGCTGTAGTGTTCACTTTACTGCGCGATAATGACATTTGTGCGTGTTAGATACTGTTTAGTATCGTAAGAAGAATGCAGCAAAAAATATCATGCATATAACGAAGCGCATGAAAGCATAAAAATAGGGTGATTCGCTGCTTTGCATAATGTCAGTAGCGCCATCGTACCTTGCTTTATGCAGTAATGTATGGTTAATTTCCTAAAATACTGTATGTTTTGATATGTTCATTTGCATACATCAATGCACGATAAATTTGTGTTCAAAACTGCCTAACCGAATATGAAGGTGTGTCATGTCCGATAATACAAAGAATGGAATTATCGATCTAACAGAAATCGTAGAGATGGGGACTCCGCCTGATCCGGCGCCCGCGCAAAGCATCCCTACCAGCCCAGCAGGCACTGTTGATTTTGAAAGCGAACTGGAAGACCTTTTCAGTAGCACCGATTTTTCAGAGTTTACGGACTCTACCGATTCTAGCTCGCAGCCAGCAGCGTCCGCGAATGCTGACATTTTTCCAGACACACCAGCAAGTACGCCAGCAGTTGAAGATATTTTGGCAGACTTAGCGCCGGAGGTGGCGGCTTCACCCCCTGTGCAGGATATAGCTGCTGAAGCTGCTCCGTCTTTTGAGTCTGATTTAGATGCCTTACTTGACTCCGCTGATTCGAAGGATTCTTCGGTCGGGTTTGATGCTGACTTTGAAGATCTGTTGAGTGAATTTTCAGATTCTCCGACTTCTTCAACTGCTCCTGCATATCAACCGGATTTTGAAGAGGATTTATCCTCAATGTCTTTGGGCTCTGCTGACCCTGAGCCTGTTGTCGCAGAACCTGCTCCGCAGCCTCAGGCAGTGGCTCCGGAACCAGTGCACGCAACAGAATCTAATATTGCAGATGTGAATGCTGCGGATGTTGACGACTTGTTTGCAGATTTGGACTTTGAATTAGGCGAAGCTCCGGCTGCACCAGCTGCTGAGGCTAAACCGGCACCAGTAGAAGCTCCACCTGTTGCTCCGGCAGAGCAAAGTGCTTTTGAAGAGGATGACCTCTTCGCAGGTTTTGATTTTGAACTGGACCCGATGGAATCTGCGCCGATAGAAGCCCCTGCACCACGGGCTGCTTCTTTCACCGCTGAAGAACCACAAGCCAGCGCAGATGATGATCTGTTTGCAGATTTGGGTTTAGAGTTTGATCTGGATGAACTGGACGCAAAGCCTGCGGCAGCTCCTCAGGTAAAAGCTCCAGAGATGGAAGCTCCTGTGGCAGCACCGACTCCTGCACCAGCAACAGAATCCAACATTGCGGATGTTAATGCTTCGGATGTTGACGATCTTTTTTCAGACTTGGACTTTGAGCTTGGTGAAATGCCGGGTGAATCTGTACCGGCCAGTGTGCCGGCAAGTACACCGGAGCCTGTAGCGCCTCCAGTTGCAGCTGCAAGTCCATCTCCTGTTGATAACACCTCGTTAGATGATCCATTTGATGTAGACGATATTTTAAGTGAGTTCAGCGATGATGTAACTCCTCAGCCAACTGCGGAAGCTGCGGAAGATTTTGATCTTGCTGATCTTGATGAATTACTCAGAGTTGATAACGAGCCTGCACAAGCGCCACGTACTGACTTAACACCTGCTGATGGAACCACTCTTGATTCTGAAGAAGTTGAGATGGACGACATTGGCTTCTTGTTGAGTGAATTCGACGATAATGGCGGCACACAGGCTGCTGCATCAGCGCCACAGCCACAGCCGGAACCAGTGTTTGCGCCGGAACCGCCTGTTGCTCCAGAATTTGCATTTGAACCGGCTGCACCAGTAGAACCTGTTGTTTCTGAAGTGGCAGAGCCTGCCGCTCCAGTTGATGGTTCCATGTTTGATGCAGAAATTGACGCACTTCTTGATGACTTGGAAATGGCATCTGTTGAGCCAATTGCACCTATTTCGCAGGAGCCATCAGCACCTGTTGCAGAACCAATCGTGGAGTCTGTTGCAGATCCAGTAATGGAGCCTGTGGCACCACAGTTTGCGCAGCCTGACGATAGCCTGTTTGATGCAGTTTCTGATGACGCGGCATTGTCTGCTGAACCGGAAAGCCTTGACACACTGGAAGATGATTTTGATTTAGATGCATTGCTCGATAACGATCAGTCCGACGGTGAAGTTGCTCCGGAGTTTGCGACTCCAGAAATGGGCGCTGCCTTAGATGTAGAAGACGACCTTGGTGCAGAAATTGATGCTTTGCTTAACGAGGTTCCTCAAGAAGCACCTGCCGCTCCTGAAGTTCAGGCAGTTGCCGAAGAGATGTCTGAAGAGCAGAAGACCGCTTCTCCACTCGGTTCTGCTGATGAATTTGAGTCCATTCTTGATGAACTGGATTCTCTTCTTGATGAACAGGAAGCACTCGAACCAGCTATGGAAGCCGCATCAGTCGATCCTGTTGATGAATTGCTTGCTACACCGGTTGAAGACGTTCTTCAGGACGATGCAGGGTTTGATTTCGACTCAGAACCTGAGCTTGATTTTGATCCTGAACCAATGGTTGATATGGTGCCGGAACCGGTAATGGAAGCTGCTCCTGTTGTGCCTTCTGCGCCTGAGTTCGCACCAGAACCAGTGGCTGCTGCACCTGTGTTTGAAGAAGCGGCAACCGTTGAACCAGATTTAGAAATGGAACTGGGACAGCTGACCGACCCGACTTCATTAGAAGAAGACTTAGACTCAACTCTTGATAGAATTTTAGGCGATGAACCTCTTTCCATGGAAGATGTTGTTGAAGAAGCACCACAGCAAGCTTCAGAACAGGCCGCAGAACCGGCAGCGTTCACGCATGACGATATTGATGCCTTATTGGCTGATTCTGAGATTTCAGAAGAGCCAGTAATGGAAATGCCAGTACCGGAAGAACCAGTCTTCGAAGCAGCTATGCCAGAAGATCTACTTACGGAAGAACTGATTGCTGAAGAAGTTCAGCCTGAAGCTCCGGCGTTTGAAGAACCGGCATTTATGGAAGAAGCTCCGGTAGTGGAAGAACCAATGTTCGACGCGCCAGAAGCCATGGAATCAACAGGACTGGAGCAAGAAATGTTTGCTCAGGATAATGCTGTTGAGCCAGAACTTCCAGTAGAGCCTGCTGTTGAAGAGATGATGGCAGCACCAGATTTCGAGGACATCGCGGGTATCGCGGAAGAGCCTGTTGCTGAATTTGCTGCGGAGCAAGTTGTTCAGCAGGAAGAACCACAGGATTCTCTTGAAGAGCCGAATTCCGTTTCTGAGGCAATGGATGCCATGGAAGATGACATTCCATTGGTTGACCTTGAGCAGGAAGCAATGGCAGATCTTGAATCTCTTACCGAGATTCAGCCTGAATCTCTTGATGCACCGGAAGAATTACTCGATTCTGTCGACATGACAGAGGAGGGTTTTGATGCTGGACTGAACATGGATGATATTAATGAGAATGCCTCTCCTGTGCCGCCTAATGCGAGCATAGAGGATCTCATGAGAGAATCCTCAGTGGATGCGCCTGAATTCTCCGATGCTTCAATGGAAATGCTGGATACTATGCCGGCAGTAAGCTCAGCTATCCAGAATGATCCTGCGTATGATGTTCCGCCTGCTCCGGCTATGACTCCGGAAGAGTTTGCAGAGCTGACAGAACGCATTTACTATCTGGAAAGCACGTTACAGAATGTTATTGCTATGCAGGAATCTTTTGTTGCTCCAGAGCCACCGGCTGTGGAGAAAAAGGTACTTGTGAAAGCAATCGACGAGGCTTTCAATATGGATGGTCCATTAATGGCGCGTGTCCTGAGCGCTGTTGAAGTTCGAACAGAAACTCTGATTGAATCTATGGGCACCCGCATTGAAAGCCAGATAAAAGGGGCGATTGAACAGACTGCGGCGAAGTCCGCAGCACAAGTTATTCGTGAAGAGCTTCAAGCCTTACTGGCAGAAGACTTCACCTAGGTAACAAAGCTGTAACGCGATTGTAACACAATTGTAACAATCGCCCAGTTGTTAATACGTACTACAAGAGGGCTGCGTGAATCGCAGCTCTCTTTTCTTGTGGTAACGGTGATGGGAATGAGCGTGCAGCTTTTCTTGGAAACATATGGGTATCAGCAAAAAGATGTGTCATTTTGCTTGAAGTTCCAAGAAATATAGCTTAGCTGTTCGGTCAAACAGCCTTTTTATGGGGCGTACGACTTTTTAGTATCAGGAGTAGGTTGATGCGTGATAATTTAGCGAATCCAGCACCACTCGGTCTTATGGGCTTTGGTATGACCACAGTGTTGTTGAACATTCACAATGCAGGATTTTTTCCAATCTCTGCAATGATCCTTGCAATGGGTATTTTTTACGGCGGTACTGCTCAGGTAATCGCCGGCATTATGGAATTTAAAAAAGGTAATACTTTCGGTACAACCGCTTTTACCTCTTACGGATTCTTCTGGCTTACTTTGGTGGGACTTATTGTCATGCCTAAGCTTGGCTGGGCAGAAGCAACCCCTCATGCTTACATGGGCTGCTACCTTGCAATGTGGGGTGTTTTTACTTTCTTCATGTTCCTTGGAACACTTAAAAGTAACTTCTGTATTAAATTTATCTTCGGCTCCCTTACCGTTTTGTTCTTCTTGCTTGCAATCCGTGATTTCACCGGTTCTGCACTCATCGGAACTATCGCAGGGTACGAAGGTATCGTTTGTGGTCTGTCTGCAATTTATCTTGCAATGGCAGAGGTACTTAATGAAGTTTACGACAGGGTTGTGCTGCCAATCGGCTAGCATCTCTATATAAAGAGGAGTGCGCGCTGCTTCTCCTCTGCCCTTTTTCCTTGGCTTGTTTACTTGCCAAGCGGGCATTTTTCACGATCAGGACTGAGTGAAATATTTAAGACCGGAAAAGCTATTCTTTTCCGGTCTTTTTTTATGCATTTTATAAAAAAAGGTATGATGCGTCGCTTTTTTTATGACGATGTAACCGTTTTCATCCCTATGAAACGCTGTTTTAAAGCTTTTAAAGTGTTCCCTAGTTCTCTGTAATGTTAGGGTAAGTGGCGTTTTGGCCAAGACTTCCCCTTATATTCACACCATAGTTGCAAAAGTTTTAAAAGCACCATATAAAGCAAAAAATGAAAACAGATTGATTTGTTTGCTGCACTGTTTTCATAACACTGCACTGCAAACAGAATATTTCAGTGTAGATCGTTTTTGTCGTGAAGACATAACTTACGATGCCTCCCCTCAGTCCAAGCACGCGTTTTGGGGATTAAGCATCCAGTTTGAAAACCATAACGCGTTTATGACTTATGACTATGAACAAATCTTTCCAGCCGACAATTAGGGATATTGCCCGTGAGGCAACAGTTTCCATTGCAACTGTTTCGCGTTATCTGAACATGCCTGAGAAGGTACGTAAGGAAACCGGGGAACGAATTCAACGCATCATCGATAAGCACAACTACCGATGTAACTTTGCGGCTAAAGCACTTGCTACCCAGCGTACGAAGACAATCGGATACATTATTCCGGCTGTTAACAACCAAATTTACAGCGAGTGCGCCCGCGGCGTGCAGGATGAAGCACAACTTCATGGCTATCAAGTTTTCATCGCCAGTGCGGAATACAACCGCCAGCGTGAAAAACAAATGGTAGAAAACTTTCTTGAGCGTCGCGTCGACGGTATTATTCTTACCGTCTCTGACTCCATGGGCGACATCGCGCAGAAACTGTTTCAGGAAAAAATTCCTTCAGTGAACCTGTTTAATAAACAGGGCTGCCTGCCATGTGTTTCTGTGGACAACGTTAAAGCCAGCTACGATGCTACTGAGTACCTGATTAAACTCGGTCACAGAAGTTTCGCTATGCTTGGTGTGCCGTTTACTGCGTCTGACCGTTGTCGTATGCGTTATGAAGGGTTCCTTCATTGCTTGCAGGATCATGATATTCCGACCCATCCCCAGAGTTTTGTACAAATTTCTTCTAATACTCTGGACTGCTCTGAAGGCGTCGAAAAATTAATGAACTCCTCAAATCCTCCGACAGCGATTTTTGCTTCAAACGATCTTGTAGCAATTAACACAATCAGCGCATTGCGCCGTCTCGGCTTTGAAATTCCTAAAGATGTATCTGTTATCGGGTTTGATGACATTCCTATGGCAAAACACGTCTGGCCGCCGCTTACTACGGTATTGCAGCCGGGCTACCGCATGGGGCGTCAGGCTGCTGCGGTGCTGCTTGATATTTTACGTACAGGCAAACATCCGGAAGAAAAAATTCCACCCGTTCAGCATGATCTCATTATTCGAGAGTCTTCTGGGGTTCCTCCTCGCTAGGCAGCTTACTAGAACATTCAAAAAGCGCTTCAGGCAATTATGTCTGAAGCGCTTTTTTTATCTTTTGTATTTCGTGAAGGAGTTCTTTTTACAGAACAATGAGTTTTATTTAGCTCATTGTTGGATGGTGTGTGCAATCATCATGTTGCAAGAAAACGATAGAGTGATACTGTAAAGCATTCTATTATGAACGTTATGAGAAAAAATCGAATAAGTACGCAACTTGACTAATAAGTGTGTTTAATGTATTACTTACAATACAGCGAGTCATAACTGCGAAACACGATGCGCAATTTATTTATGCACTGTAACTAGTAATGTAGAAGTAACATTCTGCATTATTTTTTGTGCGTACAATAAGCTGTGGTTGCAAATAGTGCATTACGCATAAGCGAGAGGAGGAGTCTTGAGCTCTACTTCAAACCTCACCAACAGTGATGGGGCGAAATTAAAATTTGATGTACATCCGTATATTTTCTTTATTTCTGCTGGATTAATTATCTTACTTGTTGGTCTTACCATCTACCTCGGTAAAGATATTAAAGACTTTTTCGGGATAATTCAGACAGGCATCTCTACATATACAGGGTGGTTTTTCGTTCTTACCATGAACGTGATTCTAGCTTGTGTTCTTCTTTTTATGTTCTCCAGATTCGGAGACATTCGGCTTGGCGGTGATGACGCCGTTCCGGAATTCAGTACTGCCGCATGGTTTGCCATGCTCTTTAGTGCAGGCATGGGTATTGGTCTTCTTTTCTACGGCGTTGCCGAACCAATGTTCCATTTTATATCTTCACCGTTTTCAGATACTCCAGGCTCACCGGAAGCCGCACGCAGGGCAATGGATTTAACCTTCCTGCACTGGGGATTACACCCTTGGAGCGTCTACGCCCTTGTTGGCCTTTCTCTGGCATTTTTCTCATTCAACAAAGGGTATCCGTTAACAATCCGTTCTGCTTTTGTACCACTGCTTGGGGACAGAGTTAACGGACCTATCGGGTACGCCATTGATATTTCTGCAACCGTTGCTACCCTGTTTGGTGTTGCTACCTCTCTTGGTGTCGGTGTTCAGCAGGTTAATGCCGGTTTATTTCATGTCTTCGGCGTGCCGCAGACAACCAATGTTCAGCTCATGCTCATTTGCGGAATTACGCTTATTGCAACGTACTCAGTAGTGCGCGGGCTGGATGCAGGTATTCGTAAGCTTAGTGAAATCAACATCGGCCTTGCTGTTACGCTGATGCTTTTTGTGCTTATACTTGGCCCTACCTTGTTTATCCTCAATGCTCTTGTTGAAAACATTGGTATTTACCTGCAAAACTTCATGCAGCTTTCTACTTGGAATGAAACGTACGAAAACTCCTCATGGCAGAACGGTTGGACCGTGTTCTACTGGGGTTGGTGGATCGGGTGGTCACCATTCGTAGGTATGTTTATTGCCCGAATCTCCAAAGGTCGTACTATCCGCGAATTTATCGCCGGCGTACTTCTTGTTCCAACATTTGTTACCTTTGTGTGGATTACCGTTTTCGGTAACAGCGCATTGTACATCGACATGTTCGGTGGTGGTGGCATTGCTAAGGCCGTACAGGAAAACGTTCCTGTCTCCTTGTTCGTACTTCTGGAACACTTCCCGTTTGCTTCTTTCACAAGCGTACTCGGTATTCTTGTTGTAATCAGCTTCTTTGTAACTTCGTCGGACTCCGGTTCGCTGGTTATTGATATCATAACCGCAAACGGTAACCCTGATCCGCCTACTCCGCAGCGAGTGTTCTGGGCACTGATGGAAGGTGCTGTAGCAGCCGCGTTGTTGTACGGTGGTGGGTTGATGGCTCTGCAAACTGCGACGATTGCGTCCGGCTTACCTTTCGGGGTAATCCTGCTCTTTATGGTCTATAGTTTGTTTAAAGGGCTTAAAGACTACTCAGGGCCGCAGCAGTTCTACATTGATACTGACAAAAAGCCTAAAAAAATGAGTATCACACCAAGAGCATTTCCGGCTAAACGTCGTCGCCACAAAATTCGCTAGGAGGATTTTATGTATACTACTTCTGCAGAAAAATTCACTGGCGGCTGCATGATGCTTATGCGTCAGAATGAAGGCGGCGCCAGCTTCTTAGGGTCTTGTTTTTTGGTACACGAAGAAGGCTACATGCTTACCACAAGCCATATCTTCGGGGATAACCACGAAGACCTTTGTGTTGTACCGTACTCTCCTGAGAGCACAGAATTTCAGACTATCAGTCGTGAGCATGTTCGCTCCATTCCTGTTGAAGTAATCAATGTCGATAAGGAGCGCGATATCGCGTTGCTGGCGATTGATGTGGATGCAGATATTACTATGCCTGATTTTCTGCTCGGCAATGCCGAGACTCTGCGCCTTGGTTCACCGCTCGTAAGCTTGGGGTACCCGTTTGGTTTCCAGAACATGCATCACCTTACAGCTGTAAGCTCTGTTGTAAGTTCCAAGCTTACTTCTCCGCTCGGTAATAACCATATTCTTTTTGATACTCGAGTACATGCCGGCGATGTCGGCGGACCACTCATCAGTGTTAACGAAGATCGCATTATTGGGATTGTTTGTGGCCGTTACTGCCCTATGGCAGATGGCAGCTCTATTTCTTCCTACACACGCGAGCAAGCTCTTGATACCGACTTGTCGTATGCAATCTCCATTGAATACGGCATCGCATTGATGGAAGCAGAAGAGCTTGAGGTTCTGTAACGTACACAAGACAGGTACCCACTCTCAGTCTTTCTGAGATGGTTTTCCTGTGAGTCGGCGCTGGTAACAGTCGCAGACGAACGATTTTAGGTATGGAGCATATATGTTCCGGACAAAAAATCGCTCACTATATGTTTTGAAATAAAAAACGCCCGTCAGCTGGATCTGACGGGCGTTTTAATTTTTACGCAGCTTGGGGAAGCCTTCTGCTATCTTCACGCAGTTGCAGCTGCGTGAGGGGCAATAAAGACCTTGCTACGAAATATGTTCTACTTGGCGTAACGTGCTTCGAGTTCTTCCGCGCTTTTGATAACAGCGGCTTTACCGTCTTCACGTGCGGCTTTGAGGTTTGCTGCGATGCTTTCGTCTTTAAGAGCGATGATCTGTGCAGCAAGCCATGCAGCGTTTTTGGCACCAGCTTTATCAAGTGCAACAGTTGCAACAGGGTATCCCGGAGGCATCTGTACGGTTGCGAGCATTGCGTCCAGACCGGAAAGGTTGGATGCAGTCACAGGTACACCGATAACAGGTTTAAGGGTACGTGCAGCTACAGCACCGGCAAGGTGTGCAGCCATGCCAGCAGCGCAAATAAATACCTGACAACCGTCTGCTTCGAGAGAGTCCACCAGATTTTCTGTGCGTTCAGGTGTTCTGTGAGCAGAGCTCACGGTGAAGATGTACGATATCTTAAGTTGATCTAATAGCTGTGTACACGGGCGCATAGTGTCTTCGTCTGAAGCACTGCCCATGAATATAGCAACTTGAGGCATAATGTCTGTCTCCTGAATGTCTTATTTAAACCCTTTAAAACCAATGTCTTTACGGAAGTATGCGTTATCCATTTTGACAAATTCAAGGGCTTCGTAAGCACGTTTTTGTGCCGCAGCAAGGTCAACACCAAGGGCTGTTACACAAAGAACGCGTCCGCCATTAGATACGGTCTGACCATCTTTGATGGTCGTTCCACCCTGAAATACTTTTACATTGCCGAGTGCTTCTGCTTCTGCAAAGCCAGAGATAGCCATACCTTTAGGGTAGCTTCCCGGGTAGCCGTCAGCAGCAACAACAACGCCAAGAGTTGTTTCATCTTTGATTGGGAGCGGGGTTTCCGCAAGTTTGCCCTGAACACATGCCATCATAACTTCCGCAAGGTCGCAATCAAGGCGCATCAGCAGTGGCTGACATTCCGGATCACCAAAACGAACGTTGAATTCAAGCACGTACGGGCCGTTTTCGGTCATCATGATACCTGCGTAGAGGATGCCGATAAACGGTTTATCTTTTTTACCCAGCAGATTCACAACCGGCTTCATGACGGATTCAATAATCTCATCATAGCGGCTTGCAGGCAGTACTGGTGCAGGGCTGTAGGCACCCATGCCGCCAGTGTTAGGGCCGGTATCGCCCTCGAACACTGCCTTGTGATCCTGAGAAGATGGAAGAGGTTTTACAGTATTGCCGTCGCAGAAGCAGATAAATGATGCTTCTTCACCAACAAGACACTCTTCAACAACAACATGTTTCCCTGAGTCGCCAAAGGACTTCTGCACCATGATTTCTTCAAGCGCCTGAATGGCTTCATCCGTGGTCTGGGCAACGATAACACCTTTACCTGCTGCAAGGCCGTCTGCCTTAACAACGATAGGTGCGCCTTTTTCCAGGACGAAATCACGGGCTTCAGAAAATTCTTCAAATACTCCGAACGCAGCAGTGGGTACACCGGCTTCCTGCATAATCTTTTTGGCAAATGCTTTAGAGCCTTCTAGCTGGGCTGCAAATGCATTTGGGCCAAAGCAGGGAATCCCTTCCAGATCGAGAGCATCTTTGATTCCGAGAACCAAAGGTAATTCAGGACCCGGAACAACGAGATCAATAGCCTTTTCCTTGGCGAAAGCCACCAGTGCGGGCAGGTCGTCTGCATTAATTGGTACGTTTGTACCTTCGAGCGCAGTACCACCATTACCCGGGGCGATGAAGATTTCTTCAACTGTTGCACTCTGACGAAGTTTCCATGCGAGGGCGTGTTCACGTCCACCGGAACCCACGATAAGAATCCGCACGTCTGGCCTCCTAATTGGGAATGGGTTGTCATTCCTGTTTATGGTGCGTGTAAAATGCACCATTAAAAATTCTTGATGAGCGCCTGATACCGTGTTTCGGCGTTTGCTTCAAGATAGTTGCTTTTTTTGTCTCGTATCGTCTCAAGCAATAAAAGTACTGAAAGAAAAGTGGGTTGCGTATTTTTCTATTTATCCATGTGGATATCCATTTGAGGAAATGGAATGGAAATACCCTGTTCTGTCAGCGCATTTTTACTTTCCTCGAGCAGTTCAAATTTTGTGGAAAGATATTGAGCAGTCGGCACCCATGCGCGCACTGTGATGTTTACGCTGCTGTCTGCAAGGGCTTCTACCGCAACAACAGGTTCAGGCGTGGAACGAATAACAGGGTGTGTTTCGAGAATGGTGAGTAGAGTTTTTTTCGCTGTAATAATATCAGCATTGTAATCAATGCCAATGGAAAGATCTAATCTACGGGTCGGATTGGCGCTGTAGTTGGTAATAATATTGTTCATCACAAGGCTGTTAGGGATGAATACTTTTTTGTTGTCTGCGGTGTTGAGTACTGTGCTGAAAAGGTTTGTTGCTTCGATAGTTCCTGTTGCGCTTGAAACTTCAACAAAATCGCCTTTGGTGAACGGACGGAAAAAGACAAGCAACATGCCGGATGAAAAGTTTGAGAGGTTGTCTTTTACAGCAAGACCAATGGCCAGAGCAGCGGCACCGAATACCGCAATAAGTGACGTAATGTTGATGCCGACTTGTGATGCGGCGGCTAGAATTACCGCGATGATAATCCCGTAGCGGACAATGGTTGCTATGAAACCTGCTTGCAGCGGGTCCATACGAGATCGATCAAGTGATGCTCGAAGAAGCTTGGCGATGTAACTGGCAGCCCACCAACCGACAACAATGATTACAATTGCATACAGCAAATTTTTTCCGCCATTAAGTGCCCATACGGATGCCATGGAATACAGGGTCTGCATATCAAACATAGAGACCTTCCTACTGTGTGATGGTTAATTTGTTGTTTAATAAAAAATATTTCATTGAAACTAGCATGATAGGATGAAACAAAAAAGTGTTTGCCCGACAAGGGGATTAAAGTTTTACGGACGATACTGTATTGAAAAAGATTCTTGAACCTGCTAGCGTTACTGCTGTATAATAAGGAATATCTATGTGCGTTGTAGCATACAATAATAATATTTTTTAGCTTTATTGAATTAAACGCACCCTAAGAAAATAAGCATGCGGAGGCTTACTCATGTTTTTCGAAAAAATTCTTGTTCCGGTAGACGGCTCTAAACATGCTTTACTTGCAAAACGTAGAGCTCTTGCTATTGCTGAAAGCATGGATGCTGAAATCGTTTTAGTACACGTACTTGATCGTATTCCATCTATCATCGGCGGTAGTGCTCGTGAAGAGCTGCGTAAAGAAATGAAAGCTGAAGCACAGAAAGTGTTTGACCAGTACATTCCGGGCTTAGAAGCAAAAAACATCAAATACAAAACACGTATTGAATCCGGTCGTCCTTTTGATGCTATTTGCACTGTTGTAAAAGATGAAGGTTGCGACCTGATTTGTATCGGAGCACGTGGATTGAGCGAAGTAGAAGGATTACTGCTGGGCAGCGTATCTTCTGCAATCATCTCTCACTGCACAACACCAGTTCTGGTTGTTCGATAGTTAGTTGACGATAGAAACGCGGGATAATTATTATCCCGCGTTTTTTATATTCTGCTTCTGAAAGATAATAAAACTTGCAAATACTGACTGCTCAACGATATTGATAACAAGCTGTGTTTTGTGTTTTCTCTATTAAACATTCAGCAGTTATGATCACTATGGAGAGTAAATGTCTCCTTACGTTTTATTATTCAATTTCTTTTTCATACTGTCTCTTCTCGGAGCCGGACATGCGTTGCTGACTCGAAAGCAGCCGAATTCAGCTCTGGTATGGGTCACGCTTTGTCTATCGCTTCCCGTAGTCGGAGTGCTCGCGTACGTGGTCTTCGGCGTAAACCGTGTAAGGCGAAGTGCTACAAGGCTGCGCGAAGAATTTGAACAGCAAAACATAACAGGGTATCTCAAGCCGCCGGATCACAGGGCGCACACCTGTTTACTTAAAGAGTTGCCCGAAGAGCTTATCATGATGGAAAAGATCGGTCGCGCAGTGACTGGTACTTTTCCCCTCAAGGGAAACAATATTGAGCCCTTGTACAATGGGCAGCAAGCATATCCCGCCATGCTCGATGCGATTAAAAACGCAAATGAGTCTGTTTACCTCTCCACCTTTCTTCTTGATAAAGACCCCGTCGGAAGGCGTTTCATAAATAGCCTTGTTGCAGCCCACAAACGTGGCGTGCACGTTGCCGTCCTCATAGACGGGTTCGGTCTCTTACTTTCATGGCGATCTGTAATTCGGATTCTAAAAAAACACGGCGTTCCTGCCACAGTTTTCCTCCCCTTAAGTCTCGTTCCGCCACAAATTCGTTTGAACTTGCGCAATCACAGAAAGCTACTTGCAGTTGATGGCAAAGTAGGGTTCACGGGCGGGATGAATATCGGCGGAACCCGCAATTCCAAAGGGAATCGTCGGCTTACAGACATGCACTACAGGCTGACAGGGCCTATCGTCTCTCAGCTTCAGCAAATTTTTATGGAAGACTGGGCGTACGCAAAAGGTGCAGCACACCAGCCGCTTCCAGCTCCTATGGATCATACCGGAGATATTCTCGCGAGAGTGATAAAAGACGGGCCGGACAATCCAAACAATCCTCTTCATACATCCATCATTGCGACAATCAGTGCAGCCAAGCATTCAGTACGAATCATAACGCCCTATTTCCTGCCTTCAGCAGAGCTTATAAGCGTGATTTCAGTAGCAGCGCTGCGTGGGATAGCCGTGACCATTATTCTGCCCGTCAAGTCCAATTGGCCGTTCGTACATTGGGCAAGCCGAAACTATTTTAAAGATCTACTCGAGGCAGGGGTACGCATTTTCTATCAGCCGCAGCCATTCTGTCATACAAAGCTATTCGTTGTAGATGACTGTTACGTTCAGTTCGGTTCCGCCAACATGGATCCGCGCAGTCTACGGCTCAATTTTGAGCTGAATGTCGAAGTGCTCGACATGGGGCTTGCGCAGCAGCTCATTACGCACGTTGACGAAATCGTCCTTCGGTCTGAAGAAGTGACGCATCGCGAAATTGTGCTGCGGCCGCTCCCCGTCCGCATTCGTGACGCCTTCTTTTGGCTTTTTTCCCCGTATCTGTAGGAGTGAGGTGTCTTCGACGAGCCTCCGGTAGGCTTCGGTGTTTGTTATGTCTCCGACGGCTCTCCGAGGGGCAAGGGCTCTGCCCTGCACCCGCAAGGGGCTCGCCCCTTAACCCCAGTTATACGCGGTTCACTCCATCCTTAATCGCGTTGGTAGCCGCGAAAACGCTAACTTTCCTTTGTCTCATTACAAAAAAAGGGCTGTCCTTCTTTATGAAGGACAGCCTTTGCTGTTCGAGTCAGTGGCGGTTAAGCCGCGTGAGAGCTTTAAAAAAAGTTCGGTATCGCATAATAAAGAGTTTTGAAGGGGGGCTGGGGGAAACTTTGCAAAAGTTTCAGCCCAGCCGTCGGAGACAAGTCCCGCAGGGTCGCCGAAGCCTCCTATACGCGCCGTTGGCACCGACAGACAGGCAACTAAAAAAAGGGCGACATTTTCATGTCGCCCTTTTGTGTAGCTTGTAGACTGAGAAGCTTAGTTACCTACTGAATTTCACGCGCCCTTTGCCGAGCAGGTCGTGCATGTGCACGATGCCGCAGAGGGTACCGTTCTCATCCACTACTGGCAGAACGGTAATAGCTTTCTCTTCCATGAAGTCGAGAAGTTCCGCTACGGAAGAACCCTTTTTGGCTCTGTAGGGATCTTTGACCATGATGTTAGATGAAGGCTGTTTCATATCGAGTGCACCTTGACAGATAAGACGGCGAAGATCGCCATCAGTGAGGATGCCGGTGAGGCAACACTTGTCATCGGTGAATACGACAGATCCGAGATGTCCTTTATCCATAACGAGCAGTGCTTCAGCGAGTGGTGTTTCCTGTCGTACAACAGGATCAGATTCGCGAAGAATGAGTGCATCGATGGACATGGTCAGACGCTGTCCTAACGCTCCACCTGGGTGGTAGCGTTTAAAGTCTGCCGCGGTAAATGCTTTTGCTTCAATCAGGCACGCTGCGAGTGCATCACCGATGGCGATGGTTGCAGTTGTTGAGCTTGTTGGAGCAAGGTCAAGCGGGCAGGCTTCTTTAGGCACACCGGTATTAATGACGATGTCTGAAAGACGCGCCATTGTCGATGTGGTGCCGCCAGTTAAGGAGATCACGGACACTCCGAGGGAGCGCATTGACGGAAGAACTGCGTTAAGTTCGTCAGTTTCTCCGGAGTTAGATATGGACACCACAACGTCTTCTTCGCGAATCATGCCGAGGTCGCCGTGGGCGCCTTCGACTGGATGCAGGTAGAAAGACGCAGTCCCTGTGGAAGACAGGGTAGCTGCAAGCTTACGTCCGACAAGGCCGGATTTGCCAAGACCGGTAATAATAACACGGCCCTTACATGCTGCAAGCAGTTCGACAGCGCTTACAAAGGATTCATCAAGGTTAGCCTTAACGGTTTCCAGACCTTCAATTTCGATCTGGATAGCTTGACGGCCTTTTGCCAGCCAGTCGCCAGCGGGTGTGCAGATACACTTATTCATTATTTATTAAGCTCCAGCGTGTCAGCAACTAGCAGCTGCATGACCCGCAATTGCTGCCAGGACAAGGGATTGCGTAATCCCCGTTAAAGCAAGCAAGACAGTAATCATCAGGAGACGAAACCGATTTGAGCAGTCCTTCAATAGAAAGGTAATGAAGGCTCTCAATACCGATGAAATCTTCGATGTCTTTTACGGAATTATTGGCAGCAATGAGTTCTCCCTTGGAGGAGAAGTTGATGCCGTAGTAACACGGGAACCTGATTGGCGGGCAACTCACTCTAAAGTGAATTTCCTTTGCACCAAGTTCGCGCAGCTTTTTAACACGGGAGCGAATAGTGGTACCGCGAACAACAGAGTCGTCCACGATGACAATTCGCTTACCTTCAATAAGGCTTCTTACTGGGTTGATTTTAACACGAGTGCTAAAATCACGCATGCTCTGCGAAGGCTGAATAAAGGTTCGTCCCACGTAGTGGTTTCGAATCATTGCATGCTCGTAGGGTAAGCCGGAAGCCTGTGCGTAACCAACAGCACAGTAGATACCGGAATCGGGGAACGGCATAACAAAATCAGCATCCACATGTGACTCCAGCGCAAGCTGGTGTCCCATTTCTTTTCGACAGGTATATACGTTTTCGCCAAAGACAAGGGAGTCCGGACGGGAGAAATATACAAGCTCAAAGATACAATGACGTTTTTTCTCTACTTCAACATCCATTTTGTAGGATTCCATAGAGTTGCCATCGATAACGAGCATTTCTCCCGGCTCAATGTTACGCACGAGATCTGCTTCGAGTAAATCGAAAGCACATGTCTCAGATGCGATGACATGAGATTCTCCAAGACGTCCGAGTACTAAAGGACGAATTCCGAGTGGGTCACGTACCGCGATAAGCTTATCGTTTACCATAAGCAAAAGCGAGTAAGAGCCCTGGGCTTCTTTGCAAGCAGCAAGCACCGCTTCTTCAAGCGGCATTGAGCGCAAATTTTGAACAATCAGGTGCACAATGACTTCACTGTCAATTGTGGTCTGAAAAATGGAGCCGCGCGCTTCAAGTTTAGCACGTAGTTCCATAGTGTTTACAAGGTTGCCGTTGTGCGCAATTGCGAGTTCCAGATCTTTATACTGAACCATAAATGGCTGAGCGTTTCTTAGGCGTGAACCACCGGTAGTTGCATACCGGACGTGTCCCATGCCAATGTTGCCCTTCAGTTCTCTGCTGAGATGCTCTTCATTAAACACATCGGGAACAAGTCCCATGCCACGTTCTTCACGAAGCTTTGTGCCGTCCCATGTTACGATACCGGCACTTTCCTGTCCTCTATGCTGCTGAGCATATAGACCAAAGTAAGTAAGGCGGGCTGCCTCTTCGTGATTATAGATCCCGAACACACCACAATATTCACGTTTCATGGCATCCCTTCCAGCCTTTGACGGAGAATTATTCCCCAGCGTAGTATTCCTGCAAACTTTTAACAGTCAGTTCGCAGTTTCTTTGTTCTGCTATAGCCATAGATATCGCACGAGCTCCGGAAACGGTTGTGGAGTAAGGAACTCCGTATATCAGCGCTTCCTGTCTAATGGACTTGGAATCCTGTACAGTGCGTTTACCTGAAGCCGTGTTCAAGAGGAGAGCTACTTCACCATTCTTTATAAAGTCAACTATGTTTGGTCGCCCTTCGTACACTTTTGAAACTCTGGTTGCCGGAATGCCGTTCTCTATGAACAGTTTAGCGGAACCAGAAGTTGCGAGTACTTCGAATCCAAGGTCAACAAAACGCTTAGCAACATCCAAAATATACGGCTTGTCACTATCGTTAACTGAAATGAAGACTTTACCTTCCTGAGGGAGAACCTGTCCAGATGCGACCTGTCCTTTCATGAATGCTTCTTCCACTGTTTTTGCAATACCCATTACTTCACCGGTTGAACGCATTTCAGGTCCGAGAAGGATATCAACACCAGGGAAGCGGGAGAATGGGAATACGGATTCTTTAACAGATACGTAACCGTGTTTGCGCATGGACCAAGGATCAAGATCGGCGAGTTTTTCGCCCATCATAACCTGAGTAGCCAAACGCGGCAACGGTACGCCGGTTGCTTTTGATACAAACGGTGCGGTTCGGGACGCACGAGGGTTAACTTCGAGAACGTAGATCTGCATGTCTTTTACCGCAAACTGAATGTTCATAAGACCGACAACACGAATCTCTTTAGCAAGTTCGATGGTCTGTCTGCGAATTTCACCTACGATTTCAGCAGGCAAAGTGTGCGGAGGAAGGACACATGCAGAGTCACCGGAGTGGATACCAGCTTCTTCAATGTGCTCCATGATGCCTGCAACATATACTTCATCACCGTCACTAACCGCATCCACGTCAACTTCAATGGCGTTCTCAAGGAACTTGTCCAGAAGGATAGGGTGCTCAAGGTTAGCAGGAACGTGTTTGGTAAAGTAAGCAGCAAGCTGCTCTTCATCAAATACGATTTCCATTGCGCGTCCGCCGAGTACGTAGGAAGGACGAACAACCAGTGGGTATGTAATGTCTGTAGCAACTTTGCGAGCTTCGTCGAAAGACAACACGGTTGCGTTGGCAGGCTGCATAAGATCAAGCTTTTTGATCAGCGCCTGAAAACGTTCGCGGTCTTCTGCACGGTCAATGGAGTCCGGATGGGTGCCAAGGATTGGCACACCGGCGCGTAACAACGGAACCGCAAGGTTCAACGGAGTCTGGCCGCCGAACTGAATGATAACTCCGTCCGGTTTTTCCAGTTCTACGATGTTCATTACATCTTCAAAGGTGAGCGGCTCAAAGTAGAGTCGGTCAGATGTATCGTAGTCTGTAGAAACTGTTTCAGGGTTGGAGTTAACCATGATGGACTGAACGTCCATGTCGCGCAGTGCAAAGGATGCATGACAGCAGCAGTAGTCAAACTCAATGCCCTGACCGATACGGTTAGGACCACCACCGAGGATGATTACTTTTTTCTTGTCCGTAACTTCAATTTCATTACCTGTTTCGTAGGTTGAGTAGTAGTACGGGGTGTATGCTTCAAATTCAGAAGCGCAGGTATCTACAAGGTAGTATACTGCTTCGAGTCCGAGTTCTTTGCGGAGCTGACGGATAGCTGTTTCCGGCTGTTTCCACATTTCAGCAAGCTGGCGATCAGAGAAACCGTACTCTTTAGCGCGCTTCATGAGCGGGTACAGTTCTTCATTTTCAGGAGCAAGAGAGTTAGCAAGACCGAAATCTTTAATCTCTTCTTCCATAATAATGATATCTTTCAGCTGGTGAAGGAACCAAGGATCGATATGGGTAATTTCGTACATCTCTTCAATGGTCATACCAAGAAGGAATGCATGGCGCAGAGCAAAAACACGTTTGGAGTTTGGTGTGCGCAGCAGACCCATGATGTCTTCCATTTCTGGAAGTTTGCCACGGTAGTCGCTACCAAATCCTGCAACACCAACTTCGAGAGAGCGCATACCTTTCTGGAAGGATTCTTTGAAGGTACGTCCGATAGACATAGCTTCGCCAACACTCTTCATAGCGGTGTTCAGTTCGTCTTTAGCACCCGGGAATTTTTCAAAAGTAAAGCGAGGAAGCTTGGTTACACAGTAGTCAATGGTTGGTTCGAAAGAAGCCATTGTCTCACGTGTAATGTCGTTAGGGATTTCATCAAGTGTGTAACCCACAGCAAGCTTTGCCGCAATTTTAGCAATAGGGAAGCCGGTTGCTTTAGAAGCAAGGGCAGAGGAACGGGAAACACGCGGGTTCATTTCGATAACCACGAGGTCGCCGTTCTTAGGGTTAACACCAAACTGTACGTTTGAACCGCCTGTTTCAACACCAATTTCGCGCATGATGGCGATAGAAGCGTCACGCATCTTCTGGTATTCAACGTCAGTAAGTGTTTGAGCTGGTGCTACGGTAATGGAGTCACCGGTGTGAACGCCCATTGCGTCAAAGTTTTCAATGGAACAAATGATAACGCAGTTGTCTGCTTTATCACGCATAACTTCCATTTCGAACTCTTTCCAGCCGATGATGGACTGTTCAAGGAGTAACTCTGATTGAATAGACGCAGAGAGACCCTGTGAGGCAATATGCTCAAGGTCTTCCATGTTGTACGCAATACCGCCGCCTTGACCACCCATGGTGAATGCAGGACGGATAATAATCGGGAAGTTCATTTCTTCGCCGATACGACGCACGTCGTCCATGCTTCTAGCAATATGAGAAGCTGGTACGCTGAGGCCGATATTCGCCATTGCTTCACGGAATAGTTCACGGCTTTCCGCTTTTTCAATAACCGACTTGGTTGCCCCGATAAGTTCAACGCCACACTCTTCAAGCACGCCTAATTCGGCCACTGCAAGCGCAGTGTTCAGACCGGTCTGGCCGCCAAGTGTGGGCAGAAGAGCACAAGGTCGCTCTTTTCGAATAATTTCAGCAACCGTTTCAGGTTCAATTGGCTCAATGTACGTCCGGTCAGCTAGGTCAGGGTCAGTCATAATCGTAGCTGGGTTGGAGTTAACCAACACAACTTCGTACCCTTCTTCTTTCAAGGCTTTAACAGCCTGAGTGCCGGAGTAATCAAATTCACAAGCCTGACCAATAACAATTGGTCCGGAGCCAATGACCATAATGCGCTTTAAATCTGTCCTTTTTGGCATGGTGGCAAAAATCTCTGGGTGTAAAAGTTGCACCTTCTCGGTGGAGACAGAAAATACTGTCGGGCATAAAAATAGCGAGAAAGAATTCCCCGCAAGATTAATGACGTAAGAATCCGAGATTACCGTCAACTTATAAGACAAAGAGCGGGTTGAACCTCGTGCTCTCGCCAGAAATCTCCGTGTCTTACGCTAACGAAATTTTAAAAGCAAATAATAAAATAAATCTGGAAAAAATATATCCTGCTGTGCAATGTAATGCAAGCTGAGTCCTAAATACTTGCTCTTCTTGTTTCTGACTGTTACTTCCAGAAATTGAGTCATTGTAAACTACTGCTGTATCCGACAATTATACAGTGTAGAACAACATCATACTATAAGGAGGCCGCTCACATGCTCGCGATTCTTGAGTACAAAGCGGGAAACCAGACAAGCGTTAAACGCGCGCTTGACCATCTTGGTATCCCAAATAAAATTACAGCAAACCCTGATGAAGTGTTGGCGGCTCATGGAATTATTTTCCCTGGCGTCGGTGCCGCAGGTCAGGCAATGGAAGAATTAGAAGCTTCCGGCCTTGAATCTGTGCTTCGTAAAGCTATTGAACAGGGAAAGCCGCTGCTCGGTATCTGTGTTGGTTGTCAGATTATGCTCGATTACAGTCAGGAAGGTAACACCAAGACTCTTGGTATTATCCCTGGTCAGTGCAATCTGTTTAATGATGAATGGAAAGACATGAACGGTGACCCGATTCGTGTTCCTCATATGGGTTGGAATAAGCTTACGCAGCATAAGCCATGCGAACTGCTTAAAGGCATCAGCGACGAAGATGAATTCTACTTTGTACATTCATATTTCCCTGAGCCAGATCCTGAATACGTTATTGCCACAACACAATATGGTTATGAGTTCTGTTCTATCCACGGTGGCCCCGGTTTGTGGGCCGTTCAGTTCCATCCGGAAAAAAGTGGTCGTGCAGGACTTCGCCTGATCAAAAACTTCTACAACTACTGTGAGGAGGCCGCTAATGCTAAGTAAGCGTATTATCCCGTGCCTCGACGTACGCGATGGAAGATTGACAAAAGGTATCAAATTTAAAGGTAACGTCGATATCGGTGACCCCGTAGAAACTGCCAAGAAGTACTACGAAGAAGGCGCCGACGAAATCGTATTTTACGACATCACAGCGTCCCACGAAGGCCGCGGTATCTTCCTTGATGTTGTAGAAAAAGTTGCTTCAACTATCTTTATCCCGTTCTCCGTAGGCGGCGGCATCAACTCAGTGCAAGATATGCGCGATGCCCTTAACGCCGGTGCAGAGAAGGTTTCCGTGAACTCCGGTGCCGTTAAAAATCCTGATATTATCAGTGAAGGTGCAGCACGTTTCGGGAATCAGGCAATCGTACTCGGTATGGACGTAAAGCAGGTTCCAGTAACCGCTGAGCTCCCTTCCGGCTACGAAATCGTTATTCATGGTGGCAGAAAGCACATGGGTATGGATGCAATCGAATGGGCAAAAACCGCTGAAGCACTCGGTGCTGGCGAAATTTGCGTTAACTCCATTGATGCAGACGGTACCAAAGACGGCTACGAGCTTAACCTCACCCGCACCATAGCAGACGCTGTAAACATCCCGATCATCGCCTCCGGCGGTGCAGGGAATCCTCAGCACATGTACGATGCCGTGACCGAAGGCAAAGCAACAGCCGCGCTGATAGCCTCTATCGTTCATTATGGTGAATACACCATCCCTGAACTTAAGCGCCAGATGGCTGCCATGGGCGCAAAAATGCGCATGAGCTGGTAAGTTATATAGCCTTCGGCGACTCTCCGAGGGGCAAGGGCTCTGCCCTGCACCCGTAAGATGTTTGCCTCCGGCGGCTGGGCTGAAACTTTTGCAAAGTTTCCCCCAGACCCCCTTCAAAACTTTTTGTTATGCGATGAAATTCCGTAGAAATAGTTTTCACGCGGCTTAACTTCACTGACTTGAATAGTAAAAAGGCTGTCCTTCTTCAGAGGGACAGCCTTTTTTTGTAATAAAATAAAGGAAGGTCAGCGTATTCGCGGCTTCCAACGCAATTAATGGTGGAAAGAAACGCGTATAATCGGGGTTAAGGGGACGTGTCCCCTTGCGGGGGTGCAGGGGGCAGAGCCCGCCTGCCCGTCGGAGACATCCTGCCGATAGGCACCGTCGGAGACATCCCGCTGATAAGCGTCACCACCGAAGGTAGCTAAATATCTAATTCAAGCCATACAGGGCAGTGATCGGAGCCGAGCTGCGTGTCTTCGATCCACGCGTCCTTGATGACGTCTTTGAGTTCTTCAGACACAAAGAAGTAGTCGATACGCCAACCGGTGTTGTTTTTGCGTGCACTGAAGCGGTAAGACCACCACGAGTACTTGTCTTTGGCGTCTGGGTTAACGTGCCGGAAGGTGTCCACGTAGCCAGCAGCTACGAGCTTGTCGAGCCATTCGCGTTCGATTGGCAGGAAGCCGGAGGTGCCTTCGTTCGGCTTAGGCCGTGCGAGATCGACGGGCTTGTGCGCAGTGTTGAAATCGCCGCATACGACGATAGGCTTGGTTTTGCGTAACTCTTCTGCGTGCTCGAGGAAAGCATCGTAGAAACCAAGCTTGTATTCGAGCCGCTCTTCGCCTGCCTGCCCGTTCGGGAAATATATGTTGAAGTAGTGGAACGCCTCGAATTCGAGGTGGATCACACGCCCTTCACCCTGATACTTGGAATCGGGAAGATCGTAACTTACACTGAGCGGTCTGATCTTGGAAAAGACTGCTGTGCCTGAGTATCCCTTTTTGACGGTGGAACCGAGCCAATAACTGTAGATGCCTTCGGGATGCCGGTCTTCTTCGGCAATCTGCTCAGGCATAGCCTTGGTTTCCTGCACGCCGACAACGTCTGCGCCGTTTTCTTCGAACCACTGCCACTCGGGCTTTTTCCGCACGGCACGAAAGCCGTTCACATTCCAGGATGTAAGTTTCATATATATTTCCTCAAGCTGGTATATTTTGCTGCTCAGAAGGTATATCAGCGACTGTAAGTCGTCAATTAGGAATTATTCCTAGTTTGTACTCATTGCTTGATACAAAACGCAGGTATATGGTGGCGGTTTGAATTACTAAACTGATTTGGATCGTAGTCAGAATCGAATGACAACGCGATCTAGTTTTTTCTTCTCGTTTTCAAATCCCTCTTTGAAGGAGATAGATACATTATGATTCAGGCATGCGAAGCAAGACGCGAAAAATTACGCGCACTCATGGATGAAAAAGGGATTGATGCTCTTTTTATCAGTCACGAAGCAAACCGCTATTACTTGTCCGGCTTTGAATTACATGACGGACAAAAGAATGAATATGCTGGCTATCTGCTGATTACAAAGGATGGAAAGGACTGGCTGTTTACTGATTCCCGCTATTGGGACGCAGCTAAACGGTTGTGGGATGCGTCGCGGGTATTCATTTACCGCTCGAATCCTGCTGGCTCTATTAATGCGCACATTAAGCAGCTTGGGTATAAGAAGGTCGGGTTCGAAGCTCGCACTATTCCGTATGCCTTCCAGAAAGCCTTTGCAGAAGACTTGAATTGCATAGAGGGCGACGGCCTTGTGGAAGAGCTGCGTATTATTAAGGACGCGCATGAAATTGCGTGTATGAAAAAGTCTTGTGCGTTGAACCATAAGCTTATGCAGTGGGTTCCTTCTGTTTGCCGACCGGGGCGCACAGAACGGGCAGTGGCATGGGATATTGAGAAATTTTTCCGTGATAACGGCGCAAGCGAATTGGCATTTGCCTCGATTGTTGCTGTTGGACCGAACGCGGCGCTGCCGCATGCTATTCCGGGTGACACTGTGATCTCTGAAGAGTGTCCTGTTCTTATTGATGTAGGGTGCCGTTTAGATGATTATTGCTCTGACCAGACCAGAACCATCTGGGTTGGCTCGAATCCGACTGACGAGTTCAAACGGACGATGGAGTTTGTTCGAACTGCACAGGATGCAGCCATTGCATCCATGGAACCGGGACAGCCTGCAAAAGCGGCACATGGTGTTGCAGTTAATGTATTTAAAGATGCAGGTGTTGCAGAATATTTCACACATTCTCTTGGGCATGGTGTCGGGCTGGAAACGCATGAAGCACCATCTGTAAATCCACGTTCAGAAGCTATTTTACAACCGGGAATGGTCATCACTGCCGAGCCTGGATTGTACTATCCGGAATGGGGTGGAATTCGCTGGGAACACATGATCCATGTGACTGAAAATGGTGTCGAAAGAATGTAACTGACAGCATGGTACGTATCCGTATCATATTGTTTCCATTAGTTTTCTAGACTTTATAACGTCCACGGTGCTTTATAGGCATCGTGGGCTTTTTTGTAATCCTGATACTCCCTAGAATCCTTCCAGTTATCCTACCCCTAACTCTGTTTATCAACGTCCAGCCGTATTCTGAGTGCTACACTTATGCGTACTTAGAACAGGTACTCGTACGTGACCACGGGAGGGCATGGTATGACAAAGATATTTCAATGTTTCGCACTTGTTTCATGTTTGTGCTTAGTCAGCGCAACAATTTCTTCTGCAGCATATACTCAGCAGCAATGTGACAAATTTTACTTTTCCGCTCAGTATGACGAAGCGTTTC
This sequence comes from Halodesulfovibrio sp. MK-HDV, assembly GCF_009914765.1. Lineage (NCBI taxonomy): Bacteria > Pseudomonadati > Thermodesulfobacteriota > Desulfovibrionia > Desulfovibrionales > Desulfovibrionaceae > Halodesulfovibrio > Halodesulfovibrio sp. MK-HDV. The sequence continues at coordinate 91,663 of NZ_WYDS01000005.1, forward strand.
AATGCATTGAGTTTATGGCAACAGAAGGCGACCCGCAGTCACAGTTTAATTTGGCCGTATTGTATCATTTAGGGCAAGGTGTTGAGAAAGATACATCTAAGACCATTCTTTGGCTGACACGTGCCGCAGAGAACGGACATCCTAATGCTCAGTTCGGTGTTGGTGCTGCATATGAAGCAGGCTTTGGTGTTGATAAAGACTTAACCACCGCTGTTATGTGGTACATTAAAGCCGCGAATCAGGGGCATGCAGCAGCTCAGACGAACTTAGGCGTTATGTATGGAAACGGTGAAGGTGTTGAGCGAAATTCTATTGAAGCGTTAAAGTGGTTTAGACTTGCTGCATCAAGCGGAAGTGACAAGGCAAAACGCAACGCAGAAGTTCTTGCAGAGCATATGTCTCATGAAGAGATTTTAGAAGCAGATGCCATGGCAGCAGCGTGGGAACCGGTATTCGCAGATAATGCTAATTCGCTTCCAAATTCATCAGTACGTAAGTGAGGTTGGTATGTTAAAGCTTTTAGAAGGGTTTGATGACGCAACAATCGCCGTTGAAGCAACTGGCGAAATCACACATAAAGATTACGAAGAAGTGATCATTCCCCGTGTGAAAGAAATTTTGAAAACGTATGACAAGGTGAGTTGCTTTATGCACTTTACGGAAGACACAAAGTACTCCGCAGGCGCAATGGCAACCGATGCCGTGTTTGGAATCAGGCATTTGTTCTCTTGGCATAGAGTCGCCATCGTAACTGATATCCCTTGGGTTCATAAATCCGCAGGATATATTCTGCCGATTATGCCGTTTGAAGCAAAAGTTTTTGTAGAAGATGAATATGAATTCGCGAAGACGTGGTTGGAAAGCTAGCAATCTTTCACTGTGTGATACAGTGTTTATATATAAAAGAGGCTGCTCCGATTAGATCGGAGCAGCCCTTTTTCTTATTTCTTTTTGCAGCGCCCTGCGTATGCCTTCGCGAGTCCCCCTGTGGAAGTTTCGCGGTACAGGCTTGGCAGATCGTGCCCTGTTTGCTTCATAACGTGCACCACTTCATCAAAGGTGATGTGGTGTGTGCCGTCAGAAAGAATAGCCATCTGTGCACAAGAAAGTGCACGGGTGGCGGCACAGGCGTTACGTTCGATGCAAGGAATCTGCACCAAGCCGTCAACGGGGTCACATGTGAGCCCTAAATGGTGCTCAAGACCCATTTCTGCTGCGTATTCAATTTGTCTTAATGTTCCGCCCAGTAATTCTGCGGCAGCTCCTGCCGCCATCGCACATGCGGAACCAACTTCGCCCTGACAACCAACTTCTGCACCGGAAATTGAGCCATTAAATTTAATGACATTACCAAACAGACCTGCGGTTGCCAGTGCCCGCAGAATATCGCGACGGTTGAGCTGCTGTTGTTTCTGCAAGTAATAGAGAACTGCTGGAACAACGCCGCTTGCGCCGCATGTAGGTGAGGTGACGATAATGCCGCCACCTGCGTTTTCTTCAGACACAGCAAGCGCGAAGGCCGTAATAAGCCCTGTCTGCTGCATCTCACTTGAGGCATTTTGACATCTTCTATGGAAGCGCCATGCCTGCCTGCTAAGCCCGATAGAACCCGGTAATACACCTTGGTTTTCAAGCCCGCGTTTTACTGCTGTTTCCATTGTTTCCCAGACAGTTTCCAGAAAATCAAAAATAGTTTGCCCTTCGCATTCCACTACATATTCCCAGTACGTGATGCCTTTTTGCGAACAGTAATCCATAATTTCTTTGACTGTCGTGAGCGGGTAAACAGCGTCGCTTTCTTTGTCTTCCTCACCAAGCTCGCGGATTGCTCCGCCACCTATACTGAAGAAGGTGCGAGAACCTAAAAGTTCTCCCTGTTCATCAAACGCTTCAAATGTCATGGCGTTTGGATGTTCCGGCAAACATTTTTCAGGATGCCATTTAATGGTTGTGTACTCTTCGCCGAGAACTTCTAGCACTGCCTGATCAGTAAGGTGGCCTTTGCCTGTTGCTGCAAGACTTTCGTACAGGTGCACAACATACCGGAAAGCATGTGTGTACTGCTGTAAAAAGAGTTCTGCAGCCCGTTTTGGGCCCATAGTATGGCTAGAAGAAGGTCCGACACCAATTCTGTACAATTCACGAATGGATTTCATAACAGTTCATCTCCATCTCAAATGTAGAATCGTCTGCCGCTCGACCTCAACATTGCGGTTTAAACAATTTTTTACATTTGCGAGAAAACAATTTTTTTGTATTCAGCACCATTGTCTAGCACACAATCAAAATACCGCCTGAGAAGCAAGCTTTTCCAAAACGTTTTTTCTATCTCATTAAAATCGCTGAACACTGTTTACTATGTATGCACAAGCAAATACTAACAAGGCTAATGGTAACGGTCTTAAAAAAGAAGCAATTACTCTTTTTTTAGACGATATGAGTAACACTCTCAAAGGTGTGTGCGGCTGTGGTTTACAGTGTTTACGCGTTTGTAATTACCTGATTTTTCTTGCAAATCTTGAAGCTTGCTATTAGGTGAGTGCTACTTCAATTGCATAAAAACGACTGAATTGAACGAGGGACGATACACTTTTTGAAGCAGCCAAGGGGAATGGTTGCTTTATCCTCAAATCACATCAGGAGAGAATGTGACACGTCGTGTAATCCAACTTATTGTTATTTGTTCTATGGTGTTAGCTTCTGTTGCTGCTCAGGCGGCGGGCTTTGGTATTTACGAGTTCAGTGCTCGCGCTAACGCGCTTGGCAACTCCGTAATGGCTGGTAAAGCAGACCCATCTTCTATGGCTCTTAACCCTGCCCAGTTGACTCAGCTGGAAGGAACTCAAATTGCTGTTGGTGCAACCGGGATTTATCCGAGAGCAACAGTAGAAATTGATGCTCCGGCAGCAGATGCTGGTTCATATGATGGCGAAAGTACTTTGTGGACTATGCCACATCTGTACGTAGCTCATAAGCTTAACGAGAAATTTTCTTTAGGCATTGGTGTTTTTTCTCGCTTTGGTCTTGGTACTGAATTCGACAGTACATGGCCTGGTGCAACCGATGTGTATAAAGTTCAAATTAAATCTGTCTCCATTAATCCGCTTGTTGGCTATAACATTACCGACAATCTTTCTATCGCTATCGGCCCGGAAATTATGTGGTTCGATTTTAATTTAGAAAAGAAACAGCCTTTGGGCGCTGTTTTTGGTGATACAGAGATGGGCGGTGATAGTTGGGGAGCGGGTCTTTCCCTTGGTGTTCGTTACCAATGGACAGACTGGTTATCACTCGGTGCCAGCTATCGTTCAGAGATTACGCAGAAAGTTAAGGGTGACATTAAAACAACTTTCGGTAGTGCTACTCTTAAAGATACCAGCGCATCCGGAAAGATCACTCTGCCAGAGCAGATCGGCTTTGGTATTAACGTAAAGCCAATTGATAAGCTGAGTGTTGAAGTTGGTGCCACTTGGATTGGATGGAGCAGCTACGAAGAGCTGACAGTCGAATTCGAAGGTGGACCATTCACCAAAAAAAGTGACTACAAAGATACTTGGCGTTACAACATTGGTGCAGAGTACAATCTTACAGAAAATTGGGATTTACGTGCCAGTTATGTGTACGACAACTCTCCGCTTAATGGCGACAGTTTGAGTTACATGGTTCCTGCGAACGATCGTCAGATTGTCGGTGTGGGCGTAGGTTGGCATAACGAAACATGGTCTGTTGATGCAAGTTACTCATACCTTTTCATGGCTGATAGTTCCAGATCGGTAGAAGTATCGAATGCTGATACTACCAAATATACTCAGGATGCAGAGTTTAAAAACGGTGATGCGCAGCTTGTTGCGTTGACTGTTGGCTATAAATTCTAGCCAGCTAGGCTTTTATACTTTTAAGAGCCTCCGGCGGCTTAAGAACCCTGTTACACTGTCGCTAGCTGTAATCTCTCATTCTTTGAGAACAGCTACCGCTTTGGAAAAGGGCTTCTTAAGAATCTCCTAAAACTTTTACGTGCGAGCTTAGCATGTTGTTTCCTTAGCCTCGCGGCTTACGCTCCACCACCTTTCATAAAACATAAAAGGGCTGTCCTATTTAAATAGGACAGCCCTTTTTTATTATTTAAGTCAGTGACGTTAAGCCGCGTGAAATAATAATCAACGAGCGTTCTTCGCAGAATAAAGGTTTCTGGAGATTCTTAAGAACCTCTTGCAAGAGGTTCTTAAGCCGCCGGAGGCAAACGTCGTAGACTCGCCAAAGGCATTTCTACGATCTTACCAAAGACAGCTTAAAATTCAATATGCTGCGGTGTGCGTGGGAACGGGATAACGTCGCGAATGTTGGTGATACCGGTCACGAGCATAAGCAAACGTTCGAAGCCCATGCCGAAGCCAGCGTGCGGCACAGAGCCAAAGCGACGAAGATCGGTGTACCACCAGTAGTCTTCAGGATTCTGACCCATTTCGTTGATGCGCTCGAGGAGCACGTCCATACGCTCTTCACGCTGTGATCCGCCGATGAGTTCACCAATGCGCGGTACGAGAACGTCCATTGCAGCAACGGTCTTGCCGTCATCGTTCATGCGCATGTAGAATGCTTTAATGTCCTTAGGGTAATCGTATACGATTACAGGGCGCTTAAAGTGATCTTCTGCAAGGTAACGCTCGTGCTCTGTCTGGAGATCGATGCCCCATTCAACAGGGAATTCCCATTTTTTCTTGGTAGCTGCGAGCAGTTCTACTGCTTCGGTGTAACTTACGCGTGCAAATGGCTCGTTGATGATGTTTTCAAGACGACCCATGAGCTCTTTGTCGACGAATTTGGCGAAGAGGTTGATGTCTTCTGCGCAGTTCTCAAGAATGTGCTTAACAACATACTTGGTCATTTCTTCTGCGAGATCCATGTTGTCTTCGTTATCAGCAAACGCAACTTCCGGTTCGATCATCCAGAACTCAGCAGCGTGGCGCGGAGTGTTGGAGTTTTCAGCACGGAAAGTTGGGCCGAATGTGTATACCTTGCCAAGACCCATAGCGAGCAGTTCTGCTTCGAGCTGACCGGATACGGTAAGGTTTGCTTCGCGACCGAAGAAGTCTTCGTCGAAAACAGAACCTTCTTTAGGAGCCTCTACACCGGTTACTGGAAGGGTAGAAACGCGGAACATTTCGCCAGCGCCTTCGCAGTCTGAACCTGTGAGAATAGGGGTGTGTACGTTGAAGAAGCCCTTGTCGCGGTAAAATTTGTGTACAGCGAATGCTGCTTCGGAGCGGATACGGAAAGCAGCACCGAATTTGTTGGTACGAGGGCGAAGATGCGCAATCTGACGAAGGAATTCATCGGAGTGACGTTTTTTCTGCAACGGGAAATCGTCTGCATCAGCAGCGCCGAGCAGCTTGAGTTCTGTAGCGCGAACTTCCCATTTCTGTCCTTTACCCGGAGATGGTACAAGTTCACCGTGTACTTCAACAGCTGCGCCTGTGCTTACATCTTTAATAATCTCGTAGGTCGGTACTGATTCGTCGACGATGGCTTGCAAGTTTGTGAGGCAAGAGCCGTCATTCAGCTCAAGAAAAGAAAATCCTTTTGCGTCACGGCGGGTACGTACCCAGCCGCAAATTTTAACTTCTTTAGAAGCCTCTTCTGCCTGCAATGCATCAACAATGGGGGTTCTACGCATGTCCCTGTCTCCTTACAGTCGTATGGCGGTATACAAAACCATGGTTGGTTTCGTTATTTACTTGGTATTGAAGCTCTATAACTGACTTGCAAGTCCACTGCAATTTGATATTACTTGCATTCGCAAAGATGATTCAGATTCGTGGAGTGGTAGAAATGTTATTCAAAAATACAAAATGACCATCTGTTTATGTAAAGACAGGCGCTGAGGTGGCTATTTTATAACGGAAAAGCCCCGCGTGCTGTGGAATTGGTGTTAATATGATAAGAAAGGGCTTGCGTACTTGCAACAGCTTGGGGCAAACAGTACAAAAAATGTCGGATGTGAAACAAATTTAAAAAATCACACTGACCCGCCTGTCACGATGATTCTTGTTTATGCACCTTAACCTTCTGAAAGACCGGTCCGGAGGACGCATGGTTCAAAGAATTTTAATGGCAGTATTCGCATTACTGCTTCTTATTCCGCAGAGTGCTTCTGCTGCCACCCCTGAATTAAATGCTCAAATAGAATCTATCCTGCGAGAAAAGCCGGAGATTTTGCTCAACATTATTCGTGAAAACAGTGAGCAGGTGCTGGTTGCACTGCGTGAAGGTAACTCAAAAGCTAAGATTGCTGCCATGAAGGCACAATGGAAGCAGGATGTTGCAGTTACTAAAACCGTTGCAACAAATAACCGCGCTATTCGTGGTAATGCAGACGCACCGGTAACTATTATTGCATTTTCAGATTTCACATGCCCTTACTGCGAACGAGCTGCGTTTACATTAAACAGCCTCATGTCGCATTACGGCAAAACCGTGCGTTTCATTTTTAAGAACTACCCGCTTGCATCGCATGAAAATTCACGCCTTGCATCGCAGTACTTTGTTGCTGCAAATAATCTTGATTCTGGAAAAGCATGGAAATTGTACGACGAATTTTTCGCAAACCGCGAAGCTCTCATGGCAGAGGGTGAACCGTATATGAAAAAAGCTGCGGAAAAAGTAGGGCTTGATCCTGAAGAACTCGCAAAAGAAGCTCGTACAGCATCTGTTAACGCTATTATTGATGAAGATATGGCAGACGCAAAAGGTCTCGAACTTGAAGGCACTCCATACTTCCTCGTTAACAATATCCTTATCCGTGGCGCGTTGCCGCTTGATTTGTACTCTGAAGCTGTAGAGATTGCTTTGGATTACGAAAACAAAAAGTAGTACTTGCCGCAAACCGTGCTTTGTCGCGGGAGCAACTGAATATGAAAAGCCTCCGAGTATTTACTCGGAGGTTTTTTTATACACAGTTCACGATTACAAAATTGTAACAAAATGGCGATATTAAGCAAAAACAGTAAAATAGTGGGGCAAGAACTCTTGCAAAGTAGATAACGTTCGGGCTATCTTCCCGTCTCGAATTAGAAATTTAGCATGTACAGGGAGAGTTCATCCGTGCAGAAAACAGTGTATTTTATCGAAGGCGACGGGATCGGAAAAGAAGTGTGGGCATCCGCACGTCCGGTTCTTACTGCTGCGATTGAAAAAGCGTACGGCAAAGAACGTTCCTTGGAATTTAAGGAGCTTCTCGCCGGAGAAAAAGCATTTAACGAGACAGGTGAATACCTGCCGCAGGCTACGTTGACCGCATTACAGAATGCAGAGCTCGCCATTAAAGGCCCGCTTACAACTCCTGTCGGTAAAGGATTCAGAAGCCTGAACGTTACCTTGAGACAGACGCTCGACTTATACGCATGTATTCGTCCTATCCGTTACTATGATGGTATCATTTCACCGGTTAAGCGTCCGGATCTTGTTGATATGGTTGTATTCCGCGAAAATACTGAAGACGTTTATGCTGGTATCGAATTTGAATCCGGCAGCGACGAAGCAAAGCGCCTTATTGCATTTTTCCACGACGAGCTTGGTGTCACTGTGGACCCTACTGCCGGTGTGGGCTTAAAGCCGATTACACCGAACGGTTCCAAGCGCCTTGTACGCAAAGCGTTGGAATTTGCTGTGGCACATGGCAAGCCGAGCGTAACTCTCGTGCATAAAGGTAACATCATGAAATACACCGAAGGCGGCTTCCGCCAGTGGGGATATGATGTTGCTGCTGAAGAGTTTGGCGCGCATACCACCACAGAAGATGCACCAGCAGAAGGCAAAGTGATCGTAAACGATCGCATTGCAGACGCAATGTTCCAGGAAGCACTGATTCGACCTGAACAGTATTCCGTACTTGCGACCACCAACCTTAATGGTGACTACCTTTCTGACGCACTTGCAGCGCAGGTTGGCGGACTCGGTCTAGCACCGGGCGTTAACATGTCTGATAAGCTTGCGCTCTTTGAAGCTACACATGGTACAGCGCCTACTATTGCCGATAAAGACATGGCAAACCCGGGTAGCCTTATTCTTTCCGGTGCAATGATGCTTGAGCATCTTGGCTGGACTGAAGCAGCAGATTCTATTCATTCCGCTGTGAGCAAAGCTATTTCCGCTAAAACCGTAACCTGTGACCTCGCAAGCCAGATGGAAGATGCAAAAACCGTCGGTTGTAAGGCATTTGGTGAGCTGGTGGGAAGTCTCTTGTAGTCGTACTGATCTATATAATACGCAAAAGGGTGGTCTCGCTAGAGGCCACCCTTTTTTTATGGCCTGTTTCGTCATTTAACGACGGGGTAGCCTTTGGCAACTCTCCGAGGGGTCTCCGACGGGCAGGCAGGGTTCCACCCTCCTGCACCTCCCGCAAGGGGCTCGCCCCTTGACCCCTTTTTATCGCGATCAAGCCCGTTCTTTATCGTGTTGGAAGTCGCGAAGAGGCTACCTTTCGTGGGCGGCCATGACAGGCTTCCTCTATTCTCAAATATAGTGCGGGAAAGGTAATGGAGCATAAGCCGCGAGGCAATTTTAAGAAAAGAAAGAACTCGCAAATAAAAAAAGTTTAAAGGGGGGTCTGGGGGGAAACTTTTTAAAAGTTTCCAGCCCAGCCGCCGGAGGCAAAAAGATGCTCTTCCGAAAATGTCATTTTTAACAATTTTGTAAATAATGACAAAAAAACAAGCTTAAAAAACACAAGAATTGACAAAATTGTAAAACAGCAAAAAGTGGGGTGTAGTAAAAACAGCTAGTTACGCTTTTGGCACAGAGTCTGCTTAATATTATGCAAAATCTAAAAAGCAGGAGGTTACTATGTCTGTGTACAAAAGCACGTTGTCCCGAACAGGGTTGATTACAGTAATGACAGTTTTGGCGCTTGGCGCAAGCGCAACAGTAGTACATGCCGAAGACGAGGTTATGTATCTGACACAAACAAACGCGAACATAGTATGGACTCTGCTCGCTGCCATGCTCGTGATGTTTATGCAGGCCGGATTCACTTTGGTTGAATGCGGACTAACTCGATCAAAGAACGCTGGTAACATTCTCATGAAGAACATGTTGGATTTTGCCGTTGGAACTATGATGTTCCTTATGTTTGGTTACGGGTTAATGTTTGGCGGAGATTTTTTTGGGTTGTTTGGAACTGACGGGTTCTTTCTCTCTTTCATCGATGTTCCGTCTGTCACTAGGGATTTCGATATTACATTCTGGCTGTTCCAGTCTGTATTTGCAGCAACAGCGGCAACAATCGTTTCCGGTAGTGTTGCAGAACGTACTAAATTTCAGGCGTACATTTTGATTAGTGTCGTCATCACAGGTCTTATCTACCCTGTAGCAGGCCATTGGGCTTGGGGTGGTCTTACCGGAAGCACGGGCTGGCTCGAATCTTTTGGTTTTGTAGATTTTGCAGGATCAACAGTTGTTCACTCCCTCGGCGGCTGGGTTGCATTAGCAGGTGCCATGGCTGTAGGTCCGCGAATTGGTAAATACATGCCGGACAAAAAGCCGCGTGCGATTCTTGGGCACAATATGCCTATGGCTGGTCTCGGTGTATTTATTCTTTGGTTTGGCTGGTTCGGATTTAACGCCGGATCAACAACCGTAGCTGACGGTAGCATTGGCTACATTGCAATGAATACCAGCTTGGCTGGTTGCGCAGGTATGATTGCAGCCATGATCACAGTATGGATACGTTTTGGTAAGCCGGAAGCATCCATGACTATGAACGGCATCCTTGCCGGACTTGTCGGTGTTACCGCTGGTTGTAGTGAACTTTCACCGTTCGGTGCAATCGCTATCGGCGCAATTTGCGGCGTAGTAGTAGTTCTGGCCATACAGTTTATTGATACCGTTCTGTGCATTGATGACCCTGTAGGCGCTATCTCTGTTCACGGTGTCTGCGGTGCTGTCGGCACCCTCGGCGTTGGTTTATTTGCATCACCAAATTTTGGCTCTGTAACTGGATTTTTCTATAACGGAGATCTGTCACAGTTCGGAGTTCAGCTTTTAGGGGTTGTCGTCTTCTTTGCATGGGCATTCGGCGTCGGCACCGTCTGTTTTAAACTGATTGATAAAGTAGTTGGATTACGCGTTTCCAGCGTTGAAGAAATTAAGGGACTGGATATTACCGAGCATGGTTCTGAAGCCTACAACGGATTCCAGATTTTCAGTGTCGAATAACCTGATTGGAGAAAAACAATGAAGAATGTCGTTGCTTTTATCAGACCAGAACGTCTCCCGCAGGTTAAGCAGGAGTTGTTCGCCAAAGATCTTTTCGGATTGTCTGTTAACAATATTCTTGGGAGCGGACAGCAGAAGGGTTTTACAGAAACGTACCGTGGTGTAACTGAGGAAGTGAATCTTCTTAAGAAGCTGCGTATTGAACTGGTTGTTCATGAAGAACGTTTGAACGACGCTATCTCTGCCATTGAACAAGGCGCCAGAACTGCAACAGAAGGTGATGGTATCATCTACTTCCATAGCATCGAAGGCGTCCGAAGAATTCGAACAGGCGAGGACTTATAGGGACAGAAGAAAGTAGTTTAAAAACTGCGTCTGAGTGCCAGACATACAATTGAAAAAAACAGAAAGGGTAGAGTGTAAAAAACTCTACCCTTTCATTTATTTTTTTTTTGAAATCGTAATGATCGGGTCACAGCGTAAAAAAAATGAGAGACAGCTTACGCTTCATGTTCTTGCAGACGTTTCATTGAAGAAAAAATACTGCTAGTTATGCACTCGGTCTGGCTCGAAAGATTAAAGACGCAGAAGAGTTGAAACAAGTTTGCGGATATGCTCGTGTGGACTGTTTTTGCCAGTCCATAGTTTGAACTGTTTTGCACCCTGTGCTGCGAACATATGCAGGCCGTCTATGTTTTCCAACCTGCTTCTTCTATCCACTTGACTGGCTCGAAATTTTAAAGACTCAGAAGGTTTGAAACGAGTTTACGGATATGCTCGTGTGGAATGTTTTTACCAGTCCATAGTTTGAACTGTTCTGCACCCTGTGCTGCGAACATATGCAGGCCGTCTATGGTTTCCCAACCTGCTTCTTTTGCGGTGCGAAGGAAAGTTGTTTCAAGAGGATTATAAACAAGGTCATACGCCGTGCCGTGCTCTTGAAACATTTCTGCTGTGAACGGAGTCGCATCTACATGCTCGCCGGACATGCCCATAGGGGTTGTGTTTATGACGAGATCTGCATCAACGGAACCGCGATTTTCCCACGCAACGGCGTCAATATTGAACTGTGTTGCAAGATTTTCCGCTCTTTGCGCTGTGCGGTTGCAAATCGTGATGTTGCTGATGCCGAGTTCTTGTAATCCCGCCAAAACAGCCTTTGCAGCTCCTCCTGCACCAAGTACAAGAGCCTTTTTAAGAGTCTTCTTTTTATCTTTGAGCGGCGCCATGAAGCCGAGAACGTCAGTGTTGTCACCAACAATAGCATCATCTTTCCAGTAAAGTGTATTTACTGCGCCGACCTTTTCTGCCCGAGGTGTAATTGTATCAACGTATTCCATGACTGTTTCTTTGTGCGGAATAGTGACGCTTGCCCCATACATAGGCAAAGTTCGGAAGCTTTCCATAAATTCAGCAAGTTTTTCAGGCGGGGTAGGGAATGCCATGTACACGGACTGAAGGGAAAACATATTGAACCCGCTATTGTGCAGGGCGGGGCTCATGGTGTGACCTAGCGGGTGTCCGATGATTCCGTATAATTTTTTTTGAGGAGCAGTCATTGTTTTTCCTTCTATGGGCAGCAGGTTGTGCAGTGCGTTGTTCTGTGTGCCATAGAGTGTAGCTAAGAAAAAACTGAAGGTACAGGGCGGGAATTGAGTGAAGACAACAAAAAAGCGGAGTGCAAACCAAGCACTCCGCTTCAAAAATTCGGGTTTGGGGAGCCACCCCTTGCCATGAATGACCTATGAAAGAAAGAAGGTACTTTAACTATAGCAACCTGCGTGCCAACTTTTGTTTATAGTTTTTATTTTTTAAAAACACAGCAAAATCAACAGGTAGCAGGAAGATGCTCAAAAGGTCGAATGTCGGCGAACGTAAAGTAATTTTTACTCCGGAAAAAGCTTCCGCTATTGGCAAGGGGATTGTGCAAAAAATTTGAACCTCATTTGAATTTGCAAAGTTCGTATTTTCTGCAAATTCAAATGAGGTTCAAATAAAGTTCAGCTATCGACCGACTATGAGTTAAATATCGACCGAATATGCTTCAATTATTGACTAACTATGGACTAAATATAGTTAAAATATGGATTAAATAAGGTTTAAGTATGGGATAAAAGTAGTTACATGTCTGCTTTTATGCAGATCGAAAATTAGTTGATGTACAAGTATCGTTTAATTTTCTGTGTGGGAGTTTTTTCAAACGGCTCAGTTTGTTCAGTAACTTTCATAATTCGGGAGAAACCGGCAACTTTGTTGTTTACGGTGGAGCGGATTTCTTCCAGCAGTTTAAGAACTTTTTCTTCAAGCTTGCTCGCATGCAACGAGCCGAATTCGTCGTCCACTTTACTTCTATCAAGGTGAATACGGGCGATAAGTTTTCTATCTTGTTCGTAGACGATGGTTTCCAGCACCCACGGGGACTGCATAATCATGCCTTCAAGTTCTTCAGGATAAATATTTTCACCACTCGGGCCTACAATGACATTTTTAAGGCGACCTCGAATGTAAAGGAAGTCATCGCTGTCAAATTTACCGAGATCACCAGTTCGGAACCAACCATCGTCTGTGAATACAGATTTCGTAATCTCAGGAGCTTTATAGTACTCCTGCATGACGCATGGGCCTTTTGCGAGGATTTCACCTTCACCAGTTTCTGGGTGCGGATTATCAATCTTCAGCTCGACACCTTCAAGTTTGTACCCTGTAGAGTATAAACGAGTCTGTGCGGGGCCTGTGCCAGCCAGTAACGGGCTGGTTTCAGTCAGTCCGTATCCGATAGCATACGGGAAGTTTGCTTCCTTTAAAAAGCGTTCAACTTCCGGCGCAATAGCTGCGCCGCCGATACAGAAAACACGCAAGCTGCCGCCGAATGTTTCCAGCAACTTTTTTCCGGCAAGGGCGTGCAGTTTAGGACGTGCAGCTTTATATAATAGGCGTTTTGCCCAGCTGCTTGTCAGCTTTGGTAATATTGCAGCTTTAAAAATTTTCTCAATAACAAGTGGAACGGACAACATGACAGTCGGTTTAACTAACGCCATAGCAGGCAATAAGGCGCGCGCTGTAGGCGGCTTATCCATGTAGTTAATATGCGCACCGTTCATAATCGGTAGGATTAATCCGAGTGTGCATTCATATGTATGGGAAAGCGGAAGGATAGAGAGCAGTCTGTCGCCGGGGCCGACTTCAACAATGGAACGAACGGCATATGCATTTGAAACAATGTTGCCATGGGTAAGGACAACCCCTTTGGAATGCCCAGTAGTACCGGAAGTGTAGATGATTGCAGCAACATCGTCTTGAGATACGGTATTTCCAGCAGAAAAAAGACTGACTGAGCCTTTAATTTTCTCTGCGTGTTCCCGCTCAATAAATTTTTGTGTCAGATCACGTGCCTTGTCCAAAAGAGAACGGAATTCACGAAGACCTGCCTTTTTTAATTCCTTCAGCTTTTGCGGCTCTTCGTCAAATGCAACCGGAGAGAATGTTTCCATCAAGAAAAGAATTGGCAGCTCATCATACTGGCCGTCTTCAACTTTATTAAACAGCTTTTGGGAAACAATAACTGCGCTTACTTCAGAATGACGGATGATGTGGTGCACTGCGTCCGGATGAAAATCTGGAAGAATAGGTACAGCGATTGCGCCCATGGCAGTAATTGCAAAATAAGCAATGCCCCAGTTTGGTGTACTTTCACTTAAAATAGCAACCTTGTCGCCAGCATTGATACCATGCTCAACAAGTAGTCCCTGCAACCCCTGAACGGCAGTAGCAAATTCTTTGTAGGTAATGGGGGTTCCGCCAGCATTCGAAAGTGCCGGTTGATCTGGGAACAAATCAGCACTGCGTTCGAGCACAGCGGTCAGTGTATACGTAGAAAGTGGGTACATGGGCGCTCCGTAAAAAATCATCCATTAAAAGCAGTGAATACTGTTCACTGCTAAACGAATTGTCTGTACGCGAAGATGGAGAAGTCTGCAATGCTGCTGACCTCTTTCTAGCTGTCTGTAACAGCATGTCAATTGACCTTTTTGGCTCTTTAAGCATATGAAAATGAGTACAACACTATTTTATAGAAAGGATAATCTCATGATTAAACATATCGTTTGGTTTACTCTCAAAGAAGAAGCTGAAGGCGCATCCGCAGCAGACAACGCAGCTAAGACTGTAGCAATGCTCCGTGATCTTGAAGGAAAAATTCCTTCCCTCAAAACTCTCGACGTTTCTATGGAGTTTACAAGCACCACCACTGAAGACGTGCAGGTGATTCTCCTCTCTACCCACGATGACGAAGCAGGGCTCGCAGATTACGCGAACCACCCGCTGCATGTTGAATGTGTGGGCTTTATCAAAAAAGTTATCTCAGGTCGCAAAGCTATCGATTTTGTAGTTTAGCAATCGGGCATTGTCTCCGACGGCGCTTGCCAGCGGGGCTTTGCCTCCGGCGGCTGGGCTGAAACTGTTCCACTGTCTTTATCCGTAATCTCTCATTCTTCGAGAACGGCTAAAGCTTTGCAAAGTTTCCCCCAGACCCCCATCAAAACTTTTTATTATGCGATGAAATCCCGTAGATATATTTCTCACGCGGCTTGATTCCACTGACTTGAATAGCAAAAAGGCTGTCCTTCATATGATGGACAGCCTTTTTTTTATTTTCAGAAAGGTAGTGTCGATAAGCCGCGAGGTAACATAAAAAACGTGCGCACCTCGCAAAATAAAAGTCTTTGGAAAGGGGTCTGGGGAAGAACCTTTCTACAGAAAGGTTTTCCCCAGCCGTCGGAGACAAAAAAAGCGTCGTCGAAGACCTGCCAGAGGCTAAAAAAATGCCTTAGAAAAAAAGCGTCACAGACTCGCCGAAGGCAACCGCTTATTCTTCAATGTACGCTTTTCGTCCAGTTCGCACACACCAAACGGCGGCAATACCGAGCAGCATGGCGAAGAGGAGATGCGACCAGTCTATGAGCATGGTGATCATTGGCGAGAAATGTACGTCAGGTAAATTTTTCATCACACGCACGTAGCCTGTGACGACGAGTAGCGCGAGAAGTATGATGCGGAGGATTCCTGATGTTGTCAGTTTGGGCTGCTTTGCTACCCATAGCGTTACGAACCATGCGATTATGAACATGAGCACGGCTGCGCCTATGTAATGCACCCAGTGGACGGTAAAAGGCTGTCCCAGCCATGCAAGGCCGGGGATGTCGGCAATGTAGTAACGCTTGAAGATGGGCATTTGTCCCATGCCTGTTATGGCCATAAGTGCCATGAGCGGCACCCAGAGTCTGCGGATGATGTTAGTCATTGTTCTTCTCCTTGCGTGCGTCAGAGAGAACTTTAAGGACGCCTGCTGCGACACCCGCAATTGGCGCGGCTATGAGTGCAGACGTTAATGTTTCTTCATTCGCCATGGAATTTTCTACCGGTGCGAGATGCGGCTTTCCTTTGCCCTTGTCGATGGCGTTGTTGAGCTTATCGAAAGGCACTGGTGATACATAAATTGTGTTTGTTCCGCCGTTTTCTTCCAGTCCGTATATGTAGCCGTTTGTGGCGGCTGCGAGCTCTTTTGCGTATGCGATCATTTCGCTGCGCTTACCGATGCGTTGCACATTCTCCGGGCAGGCTGTGATGCATGCAGGCTGCTCGCCTTGGGCGATTTTGTCGTAGCAGCGGTCACACTTGAGCATGGTTCCATTTCCGGCAAAGCGCGGGAGCAGGTCGAGATAGAGGCCTGCACCACTTTGTCGTTGGGGGATGTGCCAAGGGCATACCGTTCGGCATTTAGCGCCGCCAAGACAGATGTCTTCATGTATGCGGACTACACCTGTATCTTCTTTGCGTGCAGCGCCCCACGGACAGAGGTTGGCGCACGGTGGGTTTGTGCAGTGCAGGCATCGGCGTGGAATGTTAATTTCGTGTGCTTCGCCGTTGTGTTCCACTTCTGCAGTCTGGATGAAAAGCCAGTTGTAGGGAGTGAGTCGGTCATCAACATCTTTTTTGTCTGACCAGTCTTCAACTTTTACGCGTGGTGGGAACATTTTCGGAATTGGCTTGCGAACCGTGGGGTATTTGTGTGCGTTCGATTCTGTACAGGCGGTTACGCATTCCCCACAGCCAATACATTTTGATATGTCGAGCACAGTCATGAGCTCTTCTTTTGGTGCTGAATTCTGTGCCTCAGCGGGATGCACCGAAGAGGCACAGGCTGTAGCTCCGGCAGCTCCGAAAACTTTCAGAAAGGTTCGTCGGGAGATAGGCGTATTGGGTGATGAGTTTTTTTTCGGGGACTTCTTCATATGTATACCTATGAATGAACCTTGCGGCTAAGAGTGTTCGGGCTGTCGTATGCTGACGAGATGTTCTGCGGAGTAAACCGCATGTATGGCGCACCACCGGCAGTATGACGGCTACAGCGAACTTACATGGTGGGGAATTCGAGAATCTGTTGCAATGATCTAGGTTAAGAATCTGTGCAAGATGCAGTGTTTTGTTACGTACTCAAGTGATGTGCTAGCCGTTATGGGCGTGGAGAAATAGTTAAAAAAATGCGCACGAGTTGAGTAGCTCTGAGTAGCAAAGAATTGGCTTTGTTTTTTGATGAATACGGAGATTGCGAAGGATGTGGCGAAGCCATATTTTTTTGGTTAGAGATATGGGTGGTTAACTAGTAAAGCCGTGCTGCTTTGCATTATCCAAACATTCTTGTTTGCTTTTGTACCCTTGTGGAGAGGCACCAATAGTTTTGCCGCTGGCTGTTTTTCTGCGCCAACGCCATTCTTTTGCGTAATCTTTGTAGAAGTCCCACTTTTCATCCATGCAGTTTTCTCCTGAAGTCAAGCTTCCCATTGTTATACGGGATATACTTCGGGACGATATTATATGCGTGGAGTTTTAGGGAAATGTGAGGGTGTGTAGAGCTTGAGGGACGTTGTAGAAAGGATATAGACGCAGTGTGAAAAGCATAAAAAAAAAGCTTACAGATTTCTCTGTAAGCTTTCGAAGATCAATGTGGTGGAGCTAAACGGGATTGAACCGTTGACCTCTTGACTGCCAGTCAAGCGCTCTCCCAGCTGAGCTATAGCCCCACATTGTGTGAAGTCGGTGTTTATCGGACTGCGAGTGTTTTTGTCAATATTAAAATGAAAAAAATCAAAAAAATAGGCGGAATAATCAGCAAAAAAGACCGTCGATAGTGAAAAACGGTAGTGTGTCAAAAAAATAGCAGAAAAAAGTAAAGGCAAGTTTCAGCATGCCGATATGCTTTGTAACTAAAGACGTTTTATCACCTATGGGGATAACCTCCCAAGAAAAGGCGACCTGTTGCGAGGCCGCCTTTTTTGGGATCTTCTGTTCAACATTCACGACAATGAGGACGTTAATTTGCAATAAGCTTTTGGAAAATAAGGTTGTATGTTGAGCGGATAGAAAGCGCCAACTTTAGTGTGATGTGCTCTTTACGGTCAGATTCATTAACAAGTTGATCTGTTAAAAAATCCGCTACGTTTGAAAAGTTCGTCGTTCCATGTTCCGCAAGCAAAGTGTTGTACACTTCAACGCTACGGTACATCATCGTCGCATTTCCAGCAGCATCCATTTCCAGCTTTTTAACGTTGCAGTAATTTGCAAAATGGTTTTCATATTCATCGGGAAAAGATTGTTTTAACGCAAGCTTCCACAATGCATAAAACAGTGCAGTAAGTTCGTGTTTTGCTTTCTTTTTACGAAGAAAATGAAATTTTCCCATCTCAAATACCGTGAGTTCGTTGCTTACATCGTATGTATCAAGCAGTGCGTCAAAATTTTCAAATAAATCTGATTCAGAGTAAGTCTTCAGCACTAATTGCACCATCCTGTAAGAAGTAATGAATAATTAGTCGGCGCTGTTCTGTGTAGGTTTTCTGCGGCGTGGACGAGTATGGCGTCGCTGCTGCCCCTGAGTATTGCGCTGTTCTTTTTGACCATTGCTATCCTGCTTTTTTTCCTTGGCAGCTTCTGGAGCTGGTGGAGGAGTGTGCAGGGTTTGCTGGTACAGATCGTCGAGGAGCTGTGCGGCCAGAAGAAGCTGTTCGTCATCTTGAGCAAGCTCTTTAAGAAGCGGAATAAACCGTTTCATACGTTCTTTTTCAAGGTTGGTTTTATCGCGGAGACTACCTTCCAGCATTGCTGTCAGACGTAGACCTGCAACCTTAGCAACGTCTTCGTCTGTAGGTGTTTCGCGTTCCTGAAGAGAAATTTTGTAATGGGCACCGATGCGCTTCAACTCCAGCTTCTGCATAATATCTACAAGAGATATTACTTCGCCGCTGGCACCAGCACGGCCTGTACGGCCTGCACGGTGAATGTATGATTCACGATCTTCCGGTGGTTCATATAAAATTACGTGGGAAAGATCCGGGATGTCGATACCGCGTGCTGCAACGTCTGTTGCTACGAGGAAGCGAACACGGCCTTCACGCAGTTTTGTAAGAACCTGTTCTCGTTTGGACTGAGAAAGGTCGGCAGAAAGTTCGTCTGCATCATAGCCGAAGCCTTTGAGGACTGCTGCTACGTAATGCACGTTGGCTTTTGTGTTACAGAAGATAATGGCGGAAGATGGGTTTTCTACTTCCATTACGCGAACAAGCACACGGTCTTTATCCATTGGTTTTGCGTTGTAGAATACGTGTGGCGTATCAATAACGTGTACCTGCTGGTGTGAAAGACTCAGCATGGAAGGTTTGTGCATGAACTCCCCTGCGAGCTGGATAACGCGCGGAGGATAGGTTGCGGAAAGAAGGAATGTAGAACGGCTACGGGGCAGGTATCCTTTGATTTGAACCATGTCCGGGTAGAACCCGATGGAAAGCATTCTGTCTGCTTCGTCAAATACAAGAATACGCGCTTTTGAAAGATCCAATGTGCGGCGGATAAGGTGGTCAAGTACGCGACCTGGTGTGCCGATGATAACATGGGCGCCACTGTTGAGCTTATCTACCTGTTTTCCGTATCCGACGCCGCCGTATACTGCGCAGGAAGTGATTCCGGTGCCTTCAAAAAGGGTGGCTGCTTCGTATTCAACCTGCAAAGCGAGTTCGCGGGTAGGAACAAGTACGAGCATCTGCGCATGTTTTTTGGAGGTGTCTACTCGATCCAACGCAGGAAGGATATATGCACCAGTTTTACCGCTACCAGTGCGGGACTGAATCATAATATCTCTGCGAGCAAGCTGGTACGGCATAGCATGTGCCTGAACAGGCATAAGCTTATTCCATCCTGCACGAGCGCAGGCTTCGCGGACTCTTTCAGGAAGATCTTCCAGTGTGATTGGTGGCAGCGCATCTTCCGGTTCAGTGATGCCGGAAATCTCCGCGGCAATTCTATCCGCAGGGTCTACGAATTTCTTTTGTTTTGCTGGGGCATCTTCTGAAGCGCTGTTGCGAGGGTCGTCTGTCATTGTACATCCTGTCAGTCAATAAAGACTGTAATTAGCAAAAGTCAAAGTACCACAGAACACTATAGCAACTGTAGTGGATTACTGCAACTTGCTGAAAAGTTAGTTAATAAAGAATAGTGATCTATGTGGTTGCGGCAAGGATCGCCAAAGCATTCACTGTTGCGGCTGCAAGTGGCGAACCACCCTTTCGTCCGCGAATGGTTATATAAGGAACAGTAGATTGTGCAAGAAGTATTTCTTTGGATTCAGCGGCATTAACGAAGCCGACAGGCATTCCTACTATGAGTGCAGGAGGTGTTCCGCCGTTTTCTAAGTGCTGCATAAGCCGGATTAAAGCTGTCGGTGCATTGCCGATAACCATGATAGAATCGCCGATTTCCGGAGCTGCTGCATCCATTGCAGCCTGTGCACGGGTAGAGCCGGTTTCCTGTGCTTTTTCTACAACGTCAGGACGGTTGAGCAGGCACTGTGTTGTGCAGCCGAACGGCGTTGTGCGTCGAACAGGAATACCAGAGCGCGCCATTTCTGTATCCGTAAAAATTGTACAGCCGTTTTTGATTGCGTTCACACCCGCAGCAATAGCTTCAGGGTGGATTATAATATGGTTCAGCAAATCAAAATCCGCAGTGGTGTGGATAAGGCGACGGGCGATAGTCCATGTGTCACCGGCAAAAGGACGCGGTTCCGGCACTTCGCTGTCGATAATTTCAAAAGAGCGTTGCTCAATGTTGTCTGGCGAAAAATATGGTTGCAACGGAGTCTTAGTCATGGAGATCCCTTGTTCGTAAGCAAGCTTCTACAATGGCTTTTGCAACGGACGGTTGCGAAGCAAAGTGTAAATGTACATATGAGCCGACTGTGTTTTGTGTGGCATAGCCGGAGGTTGATGTTTCTGAGCCTTTTCTATCAGTCACTTTGTAGAGTGAGGCGTGTGCAGTGCTTTCTTCTGTAAATGAGTAGTGAAACTCGTGACCGCGCGCTGTAGTGCCTTTGTTACCTAAAATGGAGTCAGCAGTTGTTGTTATTTCTCTGTAGCCAAGCGCTCTGTGTCGTTTGTCCATAGTGCAATGTATGTTGAATACGTCACACATGGGGTATGTGGCTGCTTCGGTTGTAATTTGTTGTGCAAGGTACATAAAGCCGCCGCATTCGGCGTACACAGGGTTTCCGGATTTAGAGAATGTGCGGATGGAAGAACGCATAGAGGCGTTGAGTCCCAACCGCTCTGCATATAATTCAGGATAGCCCCCCGGCAAGTATAATCCATCAATTTTTTTTGGCAGAGCTGTATCTGCAAGCGGTGAAAAGTGGACAATTTCAGCACCGTTTTCTTCAAGAATGCGTAAATTATCCGGATAGCAAAAGCAGAAGGCCGCATCTTTGGCCACCGCAATGCGCACCTTTTTCCGCGATGCCGACTTGCTATGCTTTTTTGGGGGAGTTGAAAATTTATGTTCCGGCAGTTGAGAAAGCATCTGATCAAAATCAATGTTTTCTTCTGCCCAGTCAGCAAGCGCTGTAATGCGCTCTGCGTTGAGAACACCTTCTTCCGCCGTGATCAGTCCGAGATGGCGCGAAGGAAGGGTAATGGCATCATTACGCGGCATACAACCGGCAAGCAGAATGTCCGGACAGTATGTCTTCATAGCTTCGCGGACAAGTGATGTGTGGTTCGGACTGCTCACCCTGTTAGCAATGCATCCTATGAAGGTAAGCTCGGGATCGAGAGTTGTAAAGCCATGGGCAATGGCAGCAAAGGATCGAGCCATGGAACGGCCGTCAATAACCAGCAGTACCTGCGCGTTGAGCCATTTAGCAATCTGTGCAGTTGAGCCTGCGTCCTCGCTGCCGCTGGCTCCGTCGAAGAGCCCCATGACTCCTTCGATAACTGCAATGTCGGGCGATGTCTTTTTTGCAGGAGACATGGCGTTTTCGTAGGCGGCGATACAGGCTTTCTTTGAAAGCATCCATCCATCAAGGTTAATGCTTGCATTGCCTGTGACAACAGCATGCAGTCCGGGGTCAATAAAGTCTGGCCCGCATTTAAACGGCTGAACATTGAGTCCCCGGCGTGTAAGAGCTGCCATAACAGCAAGGCTGATGAGTGTTTTACCACTGCCGCTTTGTGTACCGCCAATTACGATGGTTTTTGTCATATGCACAATTCTCCTGAAAATGTTGCAGCATATTAGGGTGTAGATGATTTTTGACAGGTACGCAGAAACGCACTTCTTAAGACATAGAGTCTATAGAAAATCTAAACAAGATAGAAGCTGTTTAACGATGTGCGAGGACATCTTTGTAAATGATTTGAGATGTAAACTCTGTTTAGTGTGATGAAAAGCAAGAAACTTGAATCGCTAACAAATTGTGTATGAAGACGAAAAAATAGTTCATTGTGCTATATATAGTTACGTTTGTATAACATTCCAGAGAACTTACATCGAAAGATTGTGTTGTCTGTTGTTATAGCTACAGACAATGCTAAGTGAAAATATATACAAACATATGAGTTGGGGATTCGGCTCCATGAATAGTGAGTGATTTCGATATCTTTTTTTTCTTTTTCTACTGGTTTGGCAGAACAATGAACATGTCTTTATAAAAAGTAACAATGCTAGAATGAAGGTTGTTATGCTTTTTTTGTAATAGAAAAAATGTGTGGTCATGCAGAAGAGGAATTTTAACTCAAAAAAACATTTTCCATTACTAATGAATATAAAAATGCATAGAAAATTGAAAAGTTAACATGTTTATAGATGTCACCATTATGCTTACTGTTGCTTCAACTGTACAATGTACAGTAATGTTGCATTTATGATGATAGAAAAGTGTAATTTGTCTGTGATAGTATTATAAAAAAAACTGCAAAAAATTCTATTGTGTGCATATGCAGTTCTGTAGTATATCTTCGGTGCATTTAACATGAGTTTAATAGTGCTTATGTGCGATTTAGTAGTTCTCTCAAGTCGACATTTGAATATGTAAATCGTGCTTCGGCGATACTATTTTAAATATTTTTTCATTTTCTGGGTATAATACTTGTTCATTTAATGGATAGGAGGGGTAGTTTTACATGGAAAGTTATTTGAAGGAAGCTCTGGAGATTGTCAAAGCACAAGCTAGTGTACGGACAATGACAGAAGAAGAAATCACAACAATGGTTCGTAAGCTTGCTGGGGGAATTAAGGAAATTAGTGCAAGCTGCTCCGTTGATGATGATTCTACAAGTAAGATGATTGATCCTAAAAAGGCGATTAAGGAAAAATCAATTACATGTGTTGAATGTGGAAAGTCCTTTAAAATAATAACAAAAAAACATCTTGCAACACACGAACTTACACCAGAAGAGTACCGTGCACGTTGTGGATATAAGAAAAACACTCCGTTGGTTTGCAAGTCACTCCAGCGAGAGCGTCGAAAGAAGATGAAAGACATGAGACTGTGGGAACGCAGGACATAGACAGAATCTGAGAGTGTAAAAAAAGGGTCATTTGACCCTTTTTTTACGCAAAGTTATTGAGAAAGAATACAGTTAGTATTGTCTAGCTGTGAGAGTCGTATTGAAGAAGCTATAAAATTGAAAAAAGTATTGTTACAGTACTTTTAAAGTGCTTGGGCGTGCCGACACAGTGATTTCTAGGGGATATGAAGGAGAGTCTACGGATCTCCCTATATATGAAACCGGTTTTATGTGAGTTCTGCCACAGAAAAAAGTGTGGACTCGTTTAAAAGACGTATGCGCACACCTGCTCGGTAGAGTTCTTCACTCACAAATTTTCGAATAGCTTCCCGAGACTGTGTGTATGCTGCCGAATTTTGTCCCAACTGATTGTTTTTAGCTGAGCAAGTACTGAATGGAATATTTTTTCGCTTGATTGTCTCAGAACTTTTGTACTGAACAATTTTTCCGAATCTCTCAACAAGTAAAGCTAGTTGCATTGTTTCGTCTTCAATAATAGTATTGATGATGATTGCCGGATGATGAACGCGGATGGACGGCGCTGCAAGGCAAAGCTTTTTGCTTATGTCCAGTACGGAAATTGTTTCAGAGCCATAGGTCAAGATACCTGCCATAAAGGCAGGTGCTTTGGGTACTCTGGTGATGTGTTCGGGATAAATGACTTCGTGCAGAAGGTGCAGCGGAAGTCCGAACGTTTCGGAGCCGGCAGAAAAAGTAAATATTTTTTTAAACGCCTGTGGGCTGGTCTGGGTAAGCATATTTTGCACCGTGTATTTCTTTGAAGTGTGGGTGTTGTATCGTAGTTTTGGTGCTTTGAAAACTAGTAGCTTTTTCTGATAACATTATGAAACGACAATGAATTTTTTAACAAAATTCTTTTTGTAAAGGTTACATACTGATTTGATTGAGAAATCAAACAAAAGAACTTTGATAGTCATAACATACCGTTATTTTTCCTGAATGCAGGGCTCTCTGAGCCTTTTCAAAAATGGAAAAATGTTCTAGATAAAAGGCGCCAACAGACTATCTCTTTCCCTTACTCGGCCGGTCGGGTTTAACACCAGTATCAGGAAGGTGTGCCTTGCCAACGAGATACTTTCCAATCGCAATTTTTACTGCGATTCTTATTGCCGTTACATGCTACGGCTTTTTGCGTCCCGCAGAAACTGCGGCCGTACCTATGCGTGTGCTGTTAGATAACAGCGCAGGGATGGTTATTTTTGACCATGCCAAACACGTAGATGAGTACGGTGCAGGCTGTGTGGAGTGCCATCATGAGCTTTCAGACGAAGTTGATGATGATGGCAATCTACCGGACGACGCTGAGCCTACATCATGTGCCGACTGCCATTCTAAAGTTTCCGATGATCCGGATGTACCTAACTTGATGGATGCTTATCATCAGTCTTGTATGGGTTGTCACGAAGAAAACGGTTCTGGTCCTTACGAAAAAGATCAGTGTAACCAGTGTCATTTCAAATAGGGATGTCTTATGAATAAGAATATTTTCATTCTGACTCATGGGGACACAGGAGCATTTGAGACTGGTACAGTTCCTTTCGAAGTGCGCATTCCCCTTAACGGACATGGTAAAAAATCGGTAAAGAAAAAAGCAGAAGTATACCCGGGGCTTCTTGTGGCAGACCACGAGAACGCTAAAAGCGGTGATATGCATTCTGGCATTACCGGTATTGTAACTGAAGTTACAGACACTCACATCACCATCAAAGCACAAGAACTTGCTGCTCCGGCGGAAGGTGAAGATCCTAAACCTACGGGTGTGGAACCTGTTGCTCTTGCTTCTTTGGAAGACGCTGAGCTACAGGCTGCGCTTAAAGGTTTGGGCGTGGACGTTCGTCCGCTCATCAAACGCTGTGATTTGCTTATTGTTAATGCGTTGAACCCTGAACCGGGTATCTCTTACGCAGAAAGCATGCTTGTACACGCAAAAAGTACCATCAATGCCGGCCTTGATATGCTCAAGCGCCTTTCCCCTGCTGCTAGAACCGTTGTAGCTTTGCCTACCGCTTCTACTGCAACATTTGATGGTTCAGACATCGCCTTTATCAACCCTCAGTATCCTAACAGCCTTGATGAACTGCTTGTTGCCAACATTACCGGCAAAGAAAGCATGAAGGGCGTAAATGTTGTTGACCTGCATGCGCTCTATAATCTGGGTGCAGTCGCAGAAAGCGGCATGCCTCTTACACACACTGTTGTTTGTGTAGAAGGTAAAAACATCGTTGCACCAATTGGTACCCCTGTAGGTGCGTTGCTGAAAGAAGCTTCTATCGAAGTAGCAGACGGCGACACAGTTATTGTGGGCGGCCCAATGCGCGGTGAAGCCACAGGTGATTTGAACAAAGGCATTGGTAAAAATACCAACGCACTGTTTGTAATGCCTGCAGGTAGTACTGAACCGATTTCCGACCATGCCTGTTTTAGTTGTGGCGCATGCATAGAGCATTGCCCGTCACGCATTCAGCCGAATATGATTTCCCGATATGTTGAATTCAACGAGCTTGATTTCTGCCGTCAGGAAAACATTGGCGCATGTATGGAATGTGGATTGTGTACTTACTACTGTCCGGCTCGTCGTCCGATGCTCCAGTTCATCCGTCTTGGAAAACACAAAATAGCCCTTGAAGAATCACAGGTTACGGCTTGTGCTCTGCAGGTTGAAGAGTAGGGGGATACTATGGCGAAAAAATCTTTGCCCACCGCTCCATTCCTGACGGTTGCCTCCGCTCCGCATTTGCATTGCGGTGCTTCCATCAAGGGAATGATGAGTACCATCCTGTTAGCTTTGCTTCCGGCCGTAATCGGCGCGGTATACTGGTATGGCATGGACGCTATGCGCGTTATGGCGCTGTCCATTGCTACGGCAGTTATTGTTGAAGCGTTATGCTCCAGGATCATGGAAAAGGAAGTGCGTGTAGACGATTTTCACGCAGTCGTAACCGGTTTACTTTTTGCGTTTATCCTGCCTGCCGGCGCCGAATGGTGGCTGGTTGTTTCAGGTTCTGCCGCAACAATGATTCTTGGTAAAATGCTCTGGGGTAACTTCGGCGGCGCACCTATTAGTGCTATCGCAGTTGGCTGGGCGTTCTGTACCGTATCATGGCCGGTATATATGAATGTTGATGCTACCATGCTGAATACTACTCTGGTAAACCCGCTTTCCCAGCTTAAGTACTTCGGCATTGATTCCATTGTGGATGCATCAATGTATAACTACTTTATTGGCGATCAGCTCGGTGCCCTTGGTGCTGTGCAGGTTGGTGCGTTACTGCTTGGCGGACTTATCTTGCTCGCCCGCCGTGTCATTACATGGGAAATTCCTGTTGCAACCATCGCAGCTGTGCTGGTTGTAGGCGGAATCTACTATGCAATCGATCCGGAATTGTACGCGAACCCGCTGTTCCATTTGTTTACCGGCTCTACCATGCTCGCAATCTTCTTTTTGCTGACTGACTTTACTTCCACACCGAATACTCGTGGTGGTAAAATCGTGTTCGGACTCATGGCCGGTTTCCTTATCATACTCATTCGCACGTACGGTCAGTACGCTGACGGTGTTTTGTTTGCAGTTTTACTCGCAAACATGATCACTCCGCTTTGTGATATGATTAAGCCTAAACCATTTGGAGCGAGGTAAGCTATGCGTGAAATCTTAAAGATGATCGTTGTGTTGACCTGCATCGCTGGTATTTCAGGCTTTGCGTTATCTTCTCTTAAGCAGATGACCGCACCGACCATTGAGTTGCAGTTGCTTACATTTGTACAGGGACCGTCCCTGAAGCAGATCTTGCCTGACTACACGAACGATCCTGTGAAGGAACGCAAAAAATTCACTAATCCTCTTACCAGCAAGCTTGTAAACGTATTTCCGCTTAAAGTAGATGGACAGCTTAAAGCTGTTGCTATTGAAGGCTTTGGCGGCGGTTACGGCGACAATATTGGTGTTATGGTCGGGTTCGACCTTGAAAACAATAAGCTTGTCGGTATCGGTATTACCACAATGAAAGAGACTCCGGGTATTGGTTCACGTATTGCCGAACCCGAATTTCTCAACATCTTCCCGGGGCTTTCTGAAGCCGAAGCCAAGTTGAAGTCTCAAGGTGGCGTGATTGATGCCCTTTCCGGGGCAACAATTTCCTCCGAGGGTGCTGTGGTAGCTGTTCAAGATGCTGGTAAAATATACAGCGTATTGAAAGAAGAGATTCTTCAAGCCTTTAAATAGGCACTGGAAGAAGAACGTGAACGCGCGGTAATACGCGCTGTGAGGAGAAAAGCATGGCCACCGTATGGAAAGAGTTTTCCAAGGGCCTATGGGCAGAATTGCCACCGTTTCGACTCCTGTTAGGTTTGTGTCCGACTCTTGCGGTCACCACAACGGCGGAAAACGGTTTAGGCATGGGCATGGCGGTAGTATTTGTTATTACCTTGTCCAGTTTCCTTGTCTCATTGATCCGTAAAGTTATTCCTAAAAAAGTACGTATTGCTTGTTATATTACCATTGCTGCATCTCTTGTTGTAGCTGTGGAATTGCTGATGCAGGCATACGCTTATCCTTTATATCAGCAGCTTGGTATTTTCGTACCACTTATTGTTGTTAACTGCCTTATCTTAGGCAGGGCGGAAGCATTTGCAGGTAAAAACCCTGTGCACATGGCTGTTGCAGATGGCCTTGGCATGGGTATCGGTTTTACTCTGTCACTTACTTTCCTTGGTGCAGTTCGAGAATTATTCGGTACCGGCTCCGTGTTCGGTATAGAGATTCTCGGTGGTTCCTTCGAACCTGTTGGTTTTATGATTGCTGCTCCGGGTGCATTTGTTGCGCTTGGTCTTATTCTCGCAGGCATGAACTACCTGAGCATTGTTCAGGCAAAACGCCGCGGTGAACCAGCACCGGAAAACCCGTCTACAGGTTGCGCCGCTTGTCGTGCCTGTGCAGGCCACAAGTAACTGGAGGTAGTATAGTATGGATTATTTCCTGATTTTTATCTCCGCGATCTTTGTTAACAACATCGTTCTTGCTCAGTATCTGGGACAGTGCCCGTACCTTGGTTGCTCCAAGGAAAAGGGTGTCTCTCTCGGTATGGGTGGTGCGGTTATCTTTGTTATGGTTATTGCGACCCCGCTTACATGGCTTATTCAGGAGTACGTGCTCCTGCCGCTTGATCTCGGGTACTTGCAGACCATTATGTTTATTCTCGTCATCGCATCACTTGTACAGCTTGTTGAGATGTTCCTGAAGAAATCTGTTCCGCCGCTTTACAACGCGCTCGGTATTTTTCTTCCGCTCATTACAACAAACTGCGCGGTGCTTGGTGTGGCAATTCTCGTTCAGCGTAAAGAATTCGACCTCGGCCTTTCTATCTTCTACTCATTCGCTTCCGGCTTAGGTTTTTTACTCGCTCTCGTTTTACTTGCCGCCATTCGCGAACGACTGGAAGTTACCCATCTGCCAAAGTCCATGCAGGGCGTTCCTGCTGCACTGGTGATGGCTGGTATCATGTCTCTGTCCTTCATGGCCTTTAAGGGCATGATCTCTTAGGCGCAGGGTTCTATGCATGTGACTCCCCTTGCGGGATAAACCAACAAGGATAGCATTATGGTTTTGACATCTGTCCTTTCATTGCTAGCTCTGGGCTTTTTCTGCGCGGTTGTGCTGTCTGCAGCATCCCGTGTCTTCTATGTAGAAGAAGATCCAAGAGTAGAGGCAATCTGCGAAGCGCTTCCGGGTGCTAACTGCGGTGGTTGTGGTTATGCAGGCTGTGAAGCCTACGCCATCGCCGTAATTACTGACCCAGATGTATCTGCCGGCCTTTGTTGTGCTGGTGGTGCAGACGTTTGCGTCGCAGTTTCAGAACTCTCCGGCAAATCTGCCGGTGGCGATGATCCGGAAATCTCCTTCCGCCGTTGTGTGAAGGATGAAGGCAAAGTACAAAAGAAATTCGGGTATCAGGGTGTTCTGTCTTGTACCGCAGCCAGTTTGCTGCAAGATGGCTCTGACGCTTGTAAATACTCCTGTCTTGGCTACGGCGACTGTGTAACAGCATGTCCGTTTGATGCCATGTACATTGAGAACGATCTGGTTGTGATTGATCCTGATAAGTGTGTCGCTTGTGGCGCATGTATCAACGTTTGTCCGAATCAGGTTCTCGAAATGATTCCGCGTCGCGCACGCGTTCAGGTTTTCTGTTCTACCCAGGACAAAATGAAAGCTGTTATGGATGTGTGTGAAGCCGGTTGTATCAACTGCATGAAGTGCGTGAAGAAGTGCCCTGCAAAGGTTATTTCCCACGTTAACGGTCAGATTAGAATCGATCAGGCAGCTTGTCTTGCCTACGGTCCTGATTGTGAAGAAATATGTGTTGATGTGTGCCCGCGTGACATTCTGCGTCTCATGTGTCCTGTTGGCATTACCGCCAAAGCGCAGGAAGCTGCAGTTGCTAAAAAAGCAGCTGAAGTTGCCAAGGCTGCAGAAGCAGAAAAACCACAGGCAAACGCCTAATAGGAGCGAAGACTATGACTACTTCTCGTCGACAGTTCCTGCAGGCCTGCGGTATGCTCGGTCTTGGTGCCGCCGTAACCGGCATGCCAGCAGTAGCATCAGCCGCACGTGTGGGTGACGAATACAAAGTGCAGGAAACCCGTTTTATGATGGGTACTGTGGTAACTATTACTGCGCTGCATCCTTCCAAACAGCTTGGACAGGAAGCAATCGGTCGCAGTTTTGAAGAGATGACACGCCTTGAGGCGCTTCTCAGCCGTTACCAGAGTGACTCTCCTATTTCTGTGTTAAACAGAGACGGTCGTGTTTCCGGCATTCCACAGGAACTTGCAGAAGTTGTGCGCAGCGCACGGTTAATCAGCAGGCTTTCTGATAAAGCATTTGATGTTACTATCAAGCCAGTTGTTGATCTCTACAACGAGAAAGCCAACCTTAATGGCGAAATGGTACTTTCAAAAGCTGAGTTCGAAGAAGCACTGTCTCTCGTAGATGCTGATTCCCTTATCCAGAAACGTGATTCTATTCGCCTTAACCGCGAAGGAATGGGCGTTACTCTGGATGGTATCGCAAAAGGCTACATCGTGGATAAAGCATCCGCAGTTCTTGCTGCATATGGTGCTAAGAATCACATGATCAACGCTGGTGGCGATATTCGAACAATGGGTGAAAAAGCTGGCAGCAAGCCTTGGGTTATTGCTGTGCAGGACCCGGAAAAGAAAGGCAACTACCCTGCGGTTATTCAAATGACGACAGGCGCGCTTGCTACTTCTGGTGGCTACGAAGTGTTCTACGACAAGAACCACATGTACCACCATCTGGTAAGTCCTCAGTCCGGCATGAGCCCGAACAATGTGGCTTCTGTCTCTGTTATGGCTCCAAGCGTAATGGAAGCGGACGCCCTTGCAACAGCAGCATTTATTATGCAGTCCCGTCGCGGTCTTCAGTTCATTGAGTCTCTTAATGGACGCGAAGCCCTTTTTGTGACGAAAGACGGTATGAAAATGAGTACGCCTCAGTTCGGCTAGTTGTTGTACTAGTAAGAAACGTAAAAATGCCAGTCTGCAATGCAGACTGGCATTTTTTTATATGTAGTAAATTTTATGTAGGAAATATGGCGCGATAGTAACATTAAGTTGTACATGTATTACATTGAAAATAGAAACGTTTAACAATCAAACAATAATTTTTAGCATTTACTTATTATATTTTACAGTAGCACTATAGTTTCTAATTCTTCTGCCGATTAAATTCTGTGAAATTTTAGGGGGAAGATATAATGAGATTAGATTCAATTAAAGTACGAATAACATCATTCGCAGGTGTTACTCTGTTTATTGTTATGGCTGCATTAATTACTGTATCCGGTGTTACATTGTGGAACACATCTTCAAAGGACGCGCTTGTAAATGCGGAAGCTTTAGCGACTGCCTATTCCAGTAAGACTCAGGATCAGATGAATCAGGCAATTACTATAGCCCGTACTGTAGCTGTTTCTCTGGGCGGCATGAGAGAATCCATGTATCTGAGCAGAGAAGCGGTTGATACGATGCTGCAGAACATTTTGGGTGCAAACCCTGCCGCCCTGGCTTCTTTTACCTTGTGGGATACGGATGCCTTTGATGGACGCGACAGCATCTATGCGAATGATGAAGGTCACGACAGCACAGGCAGGTATCTTCCGTATTGGTCGCGTGGAGCAGGCGGTACATATATTGTTGAACCACTAGTGGATTATGATACGTCCGATTACTACCAGCTTCCTAAGCGGACTAGACAGGAAGCTGTGACGGACCCTTATTTCTATAGCGTACAGGGAAAAGACGAATTCATTACTTCACTGGTAAGTCCTATTTTGGTGAAAGAAAAATTTGTTGGCATCGCAGGAATCGATATTAATTTAGGATTTCTTGAAGAAGCAGCTGAACAACAACACATGTTTGATGATACCGGTGAAGTGGTCGTTATTGCCAATCATGGGGCGATTGTTGCTCATTCAGGCCAACCAGAATCCATTGGACGCAAGATTAACAATATCTATCCAGAATTGCCTGAGCTTGGTCGGTTGGTGCAAAATGGCGAAGCACGTGTTTTATTCAACAAAAATTTACATAGATACCAGATTGTAAAACCTATCCAGATTGGTAAATCGCCGACTCCGTGGAGTGTTATGGTGACCTTGCCGGAAAGCTACATTGCCGACAAAGCCACAGAAGAAGTAACAACCCTTGTTCTGACAGCAATCGGATTAATTTTTCTCGGGCTTATCACAATGTGGTTTGTTGCTTCCCGCGTTGCAAATCCTATGATTCTTATGTCTAAAGCTGCAAATGATGTGGCGAAATCTTCATTTCAAGATCTGTCGACGATTCCAGATGAAAGTAACTTTTCTGGTGAATTACTCGATATGCATAGTGCCTTGAAGAGCATGTGCACACAGGCCGTGGATGCCCTTGCAGATGCAGACGCACAGTCGCGTGAAGCAAGAGATAAGGCACGCATTGCAGAGCAGGCAGTTCGCGAAAGTGAACAGGCTAAGCTGGAAGGTGAGCAAGCGACTCAGCGCGGTATTGCAGAAGCTGCTTCACGAATTCAACATATTGTTGAGCGTGTTTCTTCAGCTTCTGAACAATTGTTTGCGTTGGTAAATCAGTCCAGTCAGGGCGCAGAAGTTCAACGTGACCGTATGACTGAAACTGCTACAGCCATGGAAGAAATGAACGCTACGGTTCTTGAAGTTGCTAAAAACGCCTCCGAAGCCGCTGGTAACGCGGATGCAGCAAAAGGGCGGGCAGCTGAGGGCGCCACAATAGTGAACCATGTTGTGGGCTCCATCACTGAGATCAATCGTCAGGTTGTGGATATGAAATCAGGTCTCGATGATTTGGGGATTCAGGCTGAAGGCATTGGTCAGGTCATGGATGTTATTTCAGATATTGCAGACCAAACCAACTTGCTAGCTCTGAACGCTGCCATTGAAGCAGCGCGCGCAGGAGATGCAGGACGCGGGTTCGCCGTTGTTGCTGATGAAGTGCGCAAGCTGGCAGAAAAAACCATGACAGCCACACACGAAGTCGGCAAATCCATCGCTTCAATTCAGGCAGGAACACGTCATAATATCAAAAGTATGGAAGAAGTTGCTGTTGTGGTGAAAAGCAGTACAGAACAGGCGCAGCAGTCTGGAACTTCTCTCACAAATATTGTGACAATCGCTGAATCCACAGCGGATCAGGTTCGGGCTATCGCAACAGCATCGGAAGAGCAGGCTGCTACTTCTGAACAAATTAATCGCGGTACTGAAGAAGTGAACCGCATCAGTGGTGAGACTAATGAATCCATGGGGCAGGCTTCCAGCGCTCTTGTGGAACTTTCTGCATTGACAGATGAATTAGCTTCAATCGTACGGGAAATGCAAAAATAGTAGCCCGTAGGGTGTAATCTCACTATATCTCAAACGGGATTGTCTGAAGGTATTCAGATGGTCCCGTTTGTTTTGTTTTTGACGGGTGCCGGAATCGTGCTTACAACTCTTGATGTGCATCAATGAAAGCTGAAAATGGATGATGTAAGAGTTGGAACCGACAAAGTGGTATTCTCGTAAGCATGGAACTATCCATGCGATCGATAAATGTCCTACTTTGTTGGTAGTATATAGCTGGGTGGTGCAATCACTACTTGCAAAAATAGCCAAACATGCTAGTCCTACCCTCACGCGATACAGCTTGGTCGTATGTGCTCGTATGGTTGGTTTTAACCGTAAATGTGAGTACGTACAGACATGCACCTGCGCCTCGTTATTATTGAGGCATAGAATAGATTTACTGCACCGGCGGTTACTAATTAGCTTTTTACTAACCTGCTGCTACATGGTGTTTAGTTGTATCACGCGCACGTATTAACTGACTTGTTTCTTTTTATTATTACAGTAAATTGTGCGACAGACAGTTCAATGTAAGAGCGAGCCTGCCGCCGACTTACACATCTTTTGCGGAGGATGTCTTATGTCTAAGCACGTAATTGTTATTGGTGCTGTTGCCCTTGGTCCAAAAGCTGCCTGTCGTTACAAACGTCTTTGTCCAGACGCGAAAGTAACCATGATTGATCAGGCTCCACGTATTTCATACGGTGGTTGCGGCATCCCTTACTTTGTTTCCGGTGAAGTAAATACCGTTGTAGACCTCCAGTCTACTCCTTACCATATCGTTCGTGACGCTGCGTTCTTCAAAACAAACAAAGACGTAGACGTTCTTATCAACACCCGCGCAACTTCTATTGATCGCGAAGCCAAAACTGTTTCTATCGAAAATGTTTTGACCTGTGAAAAAGAAGTGCTTTCTTACGACGAACTCGTAATCGCAACCGGTTCTAAACCAAACTTGCCTCCGTTTGAGGGAATTAACCTCAAAGGCATTACTCCTGCTACCAACCTCGAAGAAGCTGAACTGATTAAAAATGCTGTTGCAAACGGCGAAGTTAACAATGCAGTTGTAGTTGGTGCTGGTTTTATTGGTCTTGAAATGGCAGTTGCTTTTGCAGATATGTGGGGCATCAACACCAGTGTTGTTGAGCTTCAGAGTCAGATACTTCCTGGTTTCCTGCCTAAGTCTTTATCTAGAATGGCACAGACTGATCTCGAGAAGAACGAAGTAAAAGTTTACCTCGAAGAGTCCGTTGTTCGTTTCGAAGGCGTAGACGGTAAAGTTACTAAAGTTATCACCAACAAGCGCGAAATCGAAGCAGATCTCGTTATCCTTGCTATTGGTGTTTCTCCTAATACTGAGATTGCTGTTGAAGCTGGCATCGAATGCGATAAACGCGGTGCAATCAAAGTTAACGACCATTTCCAGACCTCCGATCCTGCCATTTACTCCGGTGGTGATTGCGTAACTATTCCTAACCTCGTAACCGGCAAACTCGGCTACTACCCACTCGGTTCCATGGCGAACCGTCAGGGTCGTATCATCGGTACTAACCTTGCCGGTGGTGACGCAAGCATGGCTGGCGGCATTGGTAGCTGGTGCGTAAAACTGTTCGAAATGTCTTGCAGTGGTGCAGGTCTTACTCTCGAACAGGCTCTTGCGAACGATTTTGATGCAATCTCCGTTCACGTTGAACAGATGGACAGAGCTCACTTCTTCCCTGAAAAAGCGCTCATGTCTCTCCAGATTGTTGTTGATCGTCCTACCCGCCGTATCCTCGGTATGCAGGGAATGAACGAATTCGGCGATGCACTCACTGCACGTATCAACGCAGTTGTGCCGCTTATCTCTTCTCATGCAACCATCGACGACGTAGCCAACCTCGAAGTTGTTTACTCTCCACCGTTCTCCTCTGCGATGGATATCGTTAACGCTGTTGCTAACGTAGCAGACAACGTTCTCGCAGGTCAGAACAAGTACATGGACCCTGCTGACTTCGGCACATGTTGGGCTGATCGTGATTGCGGCGAATACTACTTCATTGATACCCGCCTTGCTGGTGGCGCTAAAGATATGTGTGAAACATACCCAGGCGAGTGGCACAATATTCCAAACGAAGAAATTAGTGCGCGTATTAACGAAATTCCTAAAGACAAACAGGTTGTAATGATCTGCAACACCGGTCTGCGCTCCTACGAAGCTATGCTTCTTGCGTGTGAACTTGGTCTTGAAAACGTCAAAGCATGCGCTGGTGGTATGGGCGCTCAGAAAAAACTGAACGCTAAAATCTAGGTTTACTGTTGGCAATGTTGTTTTTACAACGCTTGCCAGCGGGGCTTTAAGAACCTTTTGCAAAAGGTTCTTAAAAATCTCCAAAAACCTTTATTATGCGATGAAAGCTCGTTGAGTTACTAATTACGCGGCTTAATTCCACTGACTTGAATAGCAAAAGGGCTGTCCTTCATATGAAGGACAGCCCTTTTTTATTTTAGGAAAGGTAGTGATGCATAAGCCGCGAGCTACAAAAGAAACGGGCTAGCCTCGCGGTTAAAGGTTTCTGGAGATTCCTAAGAACCTCTTGCAAGAGGTTCTTAGGCCGCCGGAGGCTCGTCGAAGACCCATCAGAGACAACTATTAAGAATCGCATTCCTGACGCTTGTTGCTATTTAAGATCATTAGGTTCTTGAATATGCAGCTTAGAATCGAGATACTTGAACTTGGCGTCGAGGCGTTTGTTGTGTTCGACATCGGTATCAGAATAGCGCCATAGAGGCGACATTTCACCGAGGATGTCTTTAAGCCGCCAGCTGTGAACGAATACCTGTCCTGACAGCCCGTGCAACACAGCAAGTTCGGCTTCTGTGAGTTTGCTTGTGTCGAGTCTTTCAATGATTCTTGGTGACAGCCTGAGAGAATCACGACGGGCGTAGCTCATAATTGTCTGGATGGACTGTGATTTTTTTCCGAGGCGATATTTCAGTGCATCGCGAAACATTGATGCGTTCGGGAACCGTTCGAGCCAGAGATCGTCGATTCTCTCCAGTGTCTCCTGGGTTATGTCATCAACCTCTGTAAGCTTTTCCCATGCACTTGGTGTGAGCTCGTAGGACACAGGCTGAAAGGTCGTCTGCTGGAATACGTTCTGTAAGAAAAACAAGCATACAAAGCAGATTGTTGCCGCCATGATGGGGGTAAGAATCCAACCAAATGCAATGTTCCCCAGTGAGCGCCAGCGGATGCCTCTGCCACCTTTTAAGAGTCCGATGCCAACAATTGCGCCGATGGTTGCCTGTGAACTGGAAACAGGTACAAGTGGAATCGGTGGTAGTCCGAGTGATACGGACAGGTTGGAAAGGTCTTGTGATGAGAGCATAAACAGAACGAGTGAGTTCGCCATAACAACCACAAAGGATGCAACAGGGGTAAGCTTGATGATGCCGTCACCGACGAGCATCATTGTTCTGTGCGAATATGTGAAGATACCAACGGATACAGCAAGGCCGCCAAGGAAAAAAAGCTGTTGTGTAGCGGTCAGGATAAATCCGGGAAAAATTTCAAGAGGCGGCAAGTGCGCGACGGGGATAAAAACGCCCATGACGTTCGCCATGTTGTTCGCGCCGAGAGCGTAGGAGCCGAATGCACCGGCGAGGATAAGCCCCCAGCGGGTCATTCCATCCAGCGTAAAAATATGTATCTGAGCAGCTTGAATGAGTCCGGCTATACATTTGTATAGCAGAATAGCGAATACAGCGGACAGGGCAGGACAAGCCACCCATGTGAGCATGATCTTACTTAGTACAGCAGGGTCTGTTGCAGAACCACTGAAGAAGTTCCAACCGACAACAGCCCCAACGATTGCCTGTGATGTGGAAACCAGACAACGGGCTTTAACGAGCAGATACACAGTGATGGCGGCAGAAAACGCAACCATAAAGGCACCGGCAAGGGCGTTTACTTCCCCCAGTTTCCCAAGGGTGTCAGCCGTGCCGGAGCCACTGTACATAGCACCGAAAATAACGAAGATGGAGCTGACGATGGCTGCAGTTCGAAACTTGACCATACGTGAGCCAACAGCAGCGCCAAAAACGTTTGCTGCATCGTTTGCGCCCAGAGACCAGCCTAGAAAGAGGCCGCTGGATAAGAATACAGGCAACATAGAGAACCGTCCTTAGAGCATTCGCTTGATAGCGTAAATAGTGAGTCTGTCAGCCACGTCTTCCGCTCTGTCTGCAATTTGTGCAACTTGTCGGACAAGGTCTTTCAACTGGCTTTTATGGCATAAGCTCAGATCCTCGCGTCGATAGATATTAATGAGCATACGAGTCGTAACTTTATCTGACTCACTTTCCCAGTATGATACCTTGTGGAGGTGATCAGAAACGTTTGAACTGCGGAAGAATGCGCGTGCAGAGCGCACAATTGCTTCAACTGATTCCACAGAGTACAAAACAAGTTCCTGCATATCGTCATGCGACTTGTGTGGTACTTCCGGTAATTCAATCTGGAATTGCCAGAGTACTTCTTTACAGCAATCAAGCAGTGTATCAAGCTGTTCTAGTAGTTGCAGCACGTCACCACGTGATTCGGGAATAAGAGTTTTGAGATATAGCTGACGTTCAATTGCGCGCCGCATCTCATCCCCATGATGTTCAACAGTAGAAATCTGATCTAATTTTTCTTCAAACTGGTCATGTTTTTCATCAATATAGAAGCCAACGCCTTGCTTAAAAAGCAAAGACGCTTCACTTACCTGATCTAAAAACTCATCAATACGTTTCTTTAATCCAATCTGCTTTCGCAGTACGCTGTGCGCCATCTGTCCTCCAGTACAATAATTGCTTGTAACAATTCCTTTTCAGTATCTAATATTCCATGTAATATACGCGAAATATCTTTCGCACGATTGTCTTGTACATATTT
Source organism: Halodesulfovibrio sp. MK-HDV (assembly GCF_009914765.1). Taxonomy (NCBI): domain Bacteria; kingdom Pseudomonadati; phylum Thermodesulfobacteriota; class Desulfovibrionia; order Desulfovibrionales; family Desulfovibrionaceae; genus Halodesulfovibrio; species Halodesulfovibrio sp. MK-HDV. The sequence goes on from NZ_WYDS01000005.1 coordinate 129,621, forward strand.
GTATTTTTGCAGCGAAGGTTGCTCTATCCGTTTACCACATCGCGTAAGAGAAAGAGGGTTAGAACGCATGCAAGGGGATACACTGCATCTATTAATTATAGATGATGATACAATGTTACGCCGTAATATTTCGGTTTACTTCGAAGACAGCGGCTTTTTTGTAACGCAAGCCTGTAATGGTACAGAGGGAATTGAGCTCTTTTCACAAAATCAGCCTGATATTGTGATAGTTGACTTGATAATGCCTGATACAGGTGGTCTTGCGGTTGTTGAGCATGTAAAAAAAGTAGCGCCATACGTGCCGGTAATCGTTATTTCCGGCGTTAATCTTGTGGATGAAGCTGTACGAGCACTGAAACAAGGTGCTTGGGAATTCATCACAAAACCGATTGTTGATCATGGCGTACTTGATCATGCTGTCAAAAAATGTTTGGAACGCGCGAGCTTATTGCTCGAACGCAGTCAATACCGTGCCTTACTTGAATCCCGTCTAGAGACTCATTCTAACGAATTACAGTCAACAAGTGACCAACTTATTCGCTATCAGCAATTATTGCGGTCAAATAGTAGTTTTGTAAACAATCTTGTTGAAGCAATTCCGAGCCCTTTATACATTAGCGACAAAAACTTTGTGTGCATTGATTGCAATAAAGCTTTTTGCGATATGTTGCAGCTTGAAAAAAATGAAGTGGTTAACCGTCGTATTCCTGACCTGCTTGCGACAAATACAACCTGTGCAGAAGCGCTATGCAGCGATGTATTTGAAAACAATAACAGCGGTGATTGCGAGATTACCTATGTAGCTCAGGATAAGACTGTATCATATTATGTGTTATATCGCAGGGCATTTACGGACGGAAATGATGGTAAGTTGTCCACGCTTGGCGTGTTGCACAATATTACAGAGCTTAAGTCACAAAAAGAACTCGTTGCCCATCAGGCATATCATGATGAGCTGACCACACTGCCGAATCGTTTTTATATTATGAATTTTCTGCACGAGCTACTCGGGCAGGACACCGGCAAAACAACTTTTTGTCTTCTTTTCATCGATATCGATAACTTCAAGCGTATCAATGACAGCCTTGGTCATGATCTTGGCGACGAACTGCTCAAGCTTGTCGCAAGTCGTTTGAAGGGTATTATCGGCGTTAACGGAAAAGTTGCCAGAGTCGGCGGTGACGAATTTCTTGCTTTGCTTCCGAACGTTACGGAAGAACATGTTATTTCAAGCCATGCAGAAAACTTGAACACTGTTTTCAGAGAACCGTTTTTTGTGGCATCCCACAAACTTCACCTGTCCGTAACTATCGGTATTACATGCTATCCGGACGATGGGCATGATGCGAACACACTGCTTACTCGAAGTGATATCGCCATGTACCGTGCTAAAGAGCACAAGCGTTCCAGTTGGATGCGTTTTGATCGTTGCATGTTGGAACAGGTGACAGAACGACTTAAACTTGAGCGTTTAATCCGTGAAGGTCTTGAACGTCACGAATTTATTCCGTATTTCCAGCCTCGTTTTGATGTACAAAGTGGGAAGATCTTAGGTGCTGAAGCACTTGTACGTTGGATTCGTGCTGATGGCAGTATCGGTAACCCTGCCGAATTTATTCCGGTTGCGGAAGAAACCGGTCTTGTTCGTGAGCTTGGTGAACAGGTGCTCATCGATTCTTGCAAGCAGATGCACGCATGGCACGAAATGGGGTATCCGGACTTAACGGTTTCTGTGAACATTTCAGCAGTTCAGTTTACGGAAGATTTGTACGCGACTGTGAGCGGCGCCATTGAAGAATCGGGTATTAACCCTGTTAAGCTTGAGCTTGAAATTACCGAAACCATCATGATGAAAAATCTTGATAAAACTGCTGAGATTCTCCGTGAATTAGCTGGGCTCGGCGTTAAGATTGTCATTGATGACTTTGGAACAGGCTATTCTTCTTTGTACTATTTGAAGATTTTCCCGATCGATATTTTGAAAATCGACCGCACATTCATTGACGGTATTCCTGAAGATGAAAATGATGGAAACATCGTATCCGCAATCCTTTCCATGGCAAAACAGATGAAGTTGCATGTTGTGGCAGAAGGCGTTGAGACAGATGAGCAGCTTATTTTTCTGCAAAAGCATAAGTGCGAAGAAGCACAGGGCTTTTTATTCTCAAAGCCGGTTGCTGTTGACGACTTCCTTATTATGCTTGGAGATGAAAAAGCTAGCTAACACCTTGGCGTATACGAATCATATGCAAATAGGAAAAGGGTGGAGTTGTTTAACTCCACCCTTTTTTTACGTTAATTAGCTGGTTGGCTGTTTCGGATTTTTGCCCCAGTCAGGAGCAAATCGATAGAGAACAACTTTCCATAGCAGATAGCTGAAGCACAAGCCGAAAGCCCAGCCGCAAAGCACATCCAGCGGATAATGTTTAGCAAGATACACTCGTGAGTAACCAATAATCAGCGGGAGCAACCAAAGGAATGATCTGAGCTTAGGCCACATGAGCATTGCAATGGTTACGGCAGCCATTGAGTTAGCTGCGTGCCCAGAGAAAAATGATGAGCCGCTGACATCTGTCTGCACAAAGTTCGCTGGCCGTTGAAGCCATTCACTTTTGTTGTAGCTATAGTAATTGGATTGGGCGATGGCGTTGTTAGGCCGTACCCTTCCAGCTGCATCTTTAACAACATTTGTCGCTAAGTCGGTAGCACCTACAACTGCGCCAATAATTGCTAAGCTAATAAGCAAGTTGCGCCATTTTTTTGTTTTAATTCCAGCAAGTAGAACAAGAGGGATTGCAATAACCCACACCAACATGCGGTCTGAAAAAATAGGCATGAGTACATCGAGTACGTCAGAACGCCATTGCATGTTGATGAGTTTGAAAAGGGTCAAGTCCCATTCAGGAGTAGAAAACGCCATGTATTTCCTCAGACCAGTAGTAAAAATCGATGTAAAATATTCGAAATACTACTATAAAAGTTTGTACCGGCAACATTTGCTTTGGTAGTTTGTAGTAGGTTTTTACTCATTGAAATCATCTATTGCAAGGCAAAAACAACGACAGAATGTTGTTATGCTATGTTCTAGAAATAAAATGAGAATTGTCGATTTTTCCAAGGGCTTTTTTTCGATAGCTTGTTTTAAAGAATACTTCTTGGTTTTGTCTGGAAGTTCCAATGTAGCAGTTGTTGCATTAATAATACGTTAAGATCCGCTGTGGTAGCAGGGATCTTTTTTTTTATGATGCGCCATCTATTTCTCATGACAAATGTTATTTAGAAAAATTAGCCTATTATCTAGAAATAAAAGTATCTTTTTGCTAAGCTTACTCCAATTTCCATTCACAGCACCGGAGGAGAGGTATGCCGCAGCAGAATGTATGCGATTCCCGTCCCTGGCTTGGTGTTTCATCTAGAATTAACGCGCATACGCCTATGCTCTTGTTGGCTCTAGGGGTTGGTGTTCTTGCAGGATATGGCTCGGTGTTATTCCGGTATGCCATTGATGCAGTGCAGGTATTGTTTTATCAGAACAGTTCTGATTTTTTAGAATTCTATGACACGCTTTCTTGGTACGCAATTGTGCTTCCACCTACTATTGGTGGTGCAATTGTTGGTTTACTCACGTCTAAGGGGGCGCCAGAGGCTAAGGGGCATGGTGTTCCAGAAGTTATGGAGGCTGTTGCTCTGCGTGATGGCGTTATCCGTAAGCGGGTAGCAGCCGTAAAGATTGCCGCATCAGCCATTTGTATCGGCTCAGGTGGCTCTGTTGGGCGTGAAGGGCCGATTGTCCAAATTGGTTCCAGCATCGGTTCAACACTCGGGCAACTACTCAAAGTAAATAGAACCAACCAGCGAACCCTTGTGGGGTGCGGTGCTGCTGCGGGGATTGCCGCAACGTTTAATGCACCGATTGCAGGAATTCTTTTTGCTTTGGAAATATTGCTTGGTGATTTTGGCTTTGCTGCGTTTTCCCCTGTCGTTCTTTCCAGCGTTACCGCTACAGCCATTTCCCGCTACTATTTCGGCGATTTTCCAGCGTTCATTTCCCCTGTGTACGAGCTTGGCTCACTTTGGGAACTTGGATTGTTCCCAGTGCTTGGGGTAATATCCGCGCTGGTGGCAGTTCTCTTTGTTTTGACGCTCTACAAAATGGAAGATCTGGCAGATTACATAGCTATTCCGCCAGTTCTTAAAGCTGCTCTCGGTGGATTGTGTATCGGCGGAATTCTGCTGCAATTTCCAGAGATCATGGGTGTGGGATATGGCGCGATTACATTATCCCTTATGGATAAAATGGCATGGGGTACCATGCTTATTCTCATTTTCTTAAAAATTTTTGCGACATCGCTCACAATCAGTAGTGGCGGCAGTGGCGGTATTTTCGCTCCGTCACTGTTTATCGGTGCCATGACCGGCGGTGTGTTCGGTGTTGCCGTGCATTATCTATTTCCTGCTGTTGTTCCTTCTCCCGGAATTTTCGCCCTTATCGCAATGGGGGGGCTTGTGGCAGGAACCACCTATGCGCCTATTACTGCTATTCTCATAATCTTTGAGCTTACCAGTAACTACCATATTATCCTTCCACTTATGCTTACGTGCATTATCAGTACGCTGATTGCTTCCTCTATTAGCCCCGGTTCTATCTATACGATGAAGCTTCTTAGGCGAGGCGTTAATCTACAGGGTGGTATGGAGCAGAATATTTTGAAAAAGTACAAAGTGAAGGATTTGATGCAGCGAGAGCCGGACACCCTGTACGAAGGTGCTCCACTCCAGCAGGTGTTTGAAACGTTTCGACAGAAGAACGCTCCGTATTTGCATTTGGTAGATAAAAACGACGAGCTGACGGGTATTATTTCTTTCCGCGATTTACGAAGTGTGTTTGCGGAAGAATATCTGGATAATTTACTTATCGCGAAGGATATCGCCACTACGTGCATCGAGACCGTCCGTGACGAAGATATAGTACTGGAGGCTCTGCATCGAATGGCAGAATTTAGTATTTCACAACTGCCTGTGGTGGGGACTGACGGGAAACTTATAGGTACACTGCGCGAGCAGGACGTGCTCGCGGCGTATGATCAGTCCGTGGTGGGAATGCAGCTGAAAGATGCTGCATAAGCAGAACAGAAACCTCTCTTTCGGATAGAAAGAGAGGTTTTTTTATGTTCTTAGTTCAGCCCTGGCAAAAGTAATTTCCGTGGCTGATTAACGCGCCGCTTAACCCGCGTCCACGTTTTAGGAGTGCATCCGAAGCGAAATGACCAAAGGTCACAATCTTCTCTGGCACTGCATGAACGAACTTCATTACGGTTGTTATCGGAGCACATGAGGCAGTACTGCCGGATTTGCTGCACAGTGCTGCGTTGAGGTGTTTCCGGCCCGGTTCCAAGGCGATGGTTAAAGAACAGGCATGTGCCGTCCTCGCATCCTTCCACACGTTTGGAGGAGCCCCCCTGACATGTTAGGCAGAATCGTCTGATTGCTTTTTGCGGTGATACCTTTGCCATATTTTGCCTTATATGTAGCGGTTTGCACATTTTGAGTACAAACAGTATGTAAATTCAGTAAAACGAAAAACGAAAGCTGTATTTATTACGGCAAGTTCGCATGAACTTGCCGACATTTTTAACGCTTGCCTTAGTACAGCGCGATCTATGATACCACAATAGTTTCGCAGTGCTGCATATAAAAAAACCGTATATAACACCGGACAGGGGACATTGTGCCGATAAAAGACTCAGTAGCAACAGGTGTTGCACACTTTTTTCAAGCAACAGGCTATACAATAGAAGGGCTTGTTGCCACCTATCGTTCTGAAATTGCATTCAAACAAGAGATTGCACTCATTCCAGTAATATTGCTTGTTGCATGGTTTTTCTTCGGATTTCCATCAGCACTATTGCTGACCGGCATGTGGCTTATAGTCTGTGCTTTTGAGTTATGCAATTCCGCGATTGAAAATATTGCAGATTTAGTGATGCCTGAGAAGAATGAATTTATAAAACGTGCGAAAGATGCAGGCTCTGCTGCTGTTGGCGTGGCTATTGTCGCGAATATTTTGACATGGCTTTATGTAATATTTGTTTAAATTTTACAGACATTATGTTGAAAAAAAGCTCTGTATCCTCGGATACAGAGCTTTTTTATGCACATCAGGCGACATAACATCGCCTTTACGTAGAATTATGTTGAAGGCTGATACGGCAAAAGCGAAGTTTCAATGTTCAGCTCCATAAAAATTTGTGAGATCTGAAATTCATGCATAACGATGTGCGCAAGGTTTAATCCCATTGCTTGTTCAATATTCATAGGCCCTGCAATTTGATGTCTGAAATACGTGTCTTTCAAGCATTCTCTCGGGGCTTCTGTTATGAATGATCGTAGCCATGCGTGGTTTTCATCCCACATGTCTGTCAGCTCAGAAATATCATACTCACCCTTTGGTTGTAGGGCGACTTCCGGCACGGGTAAGAGCAATTGCAAATTAAATACGTACGAAGTGATGGCGTATGAAATTTTGTTTGCAAAAGTTCTACGCAGAATCTCCATGTTTTCAGGGGCAGGTAATCCGCCGAGAAGTGATCGTTCTGTAAGAACAATGTGCTCAAGCGCCATGATAGCAGACCACCGTTCTTCTCCCGGTGGTTTGCGTCGTACTATACCCGCGTACTGTTTATTAAGTGTAGAAAGAACTTTAATTAGCTCTGTCTTATGGTCGTGGGTTGAATGCATCATGTAGTATAGGTTCTGTTCCATTTTGGTATGGTACACAGCCCCTTTTTATAGCTTCTATGATTACTCTTGGCGGTGGGATTACTGTTTTTTGGTCATCGTATGACAACGTGATAAAAAGATTATGAAAACAGTGCAGGATGGAGTGCTTTATTTTGCATGATAATACGCAAGGAGTGTGATGCACCTCGAACATATTTGATGTCGAAGTTGTATGTCGCACAAAAAAGTGCTCCCCGACAGTGTCGGGGAGCAGAGGAGGCCTTGCTAAAGGAGGAAATTAATGTGGGCTATCATGAGTGCTGTTTGCTTGTCTTATATATAAAAACAGTAAGTACTGTAAATTGCTCAGTAAGCGGGGGTTGATAACTCAACCCCCGTTGGGACCTGATTGGGAATGGTGAGGAGGTGTTCCATTCCCTTTTTGTTACCCTAGGCTGTACCAGTGTGGGGGGTACAGCTAGTGCCTTTGCTAGAGGCTTTCAGTCTGCCCCGGGGTGTGTGAGGGGGGACTGAATTTCAACACGTTTTTAACGAGGAGTATGTAATGCTATCTCGTCGCATCTGCCACAATGCGGAAAGGAGCAAAGTATGTGTTGCAATGTTACTTGCGTTCTCTATGCTGTTTGATTCTATATAAGCATACAGCGTGCCAAAGTTGACAAGTTAATAAAAACAAGAACTTATGAATGTAGAGGAAAATGTGCACAAAAAATATGTGCAAAAGTTGCACTAAAAACAAATCACTTGTGCAATCTTACATGTGCAAATTTTGCACATGTGCACTTCGTCAAAAAATGTGCAGATATTGATGTGTACAAGCTAGTCTGTGCTTGATGCTTCCAGCCCCATTGAGAGCATCCGCGCAGCAAAAAGTCCGTTTCCCTTTATCTTCACTCCGGAAAATGAACCATCATAAATAATGCCGACACCACAGGATGGTGAACGGGATTTCAAAATAGCCTTAGTGCATCCTGCCAGTTCAACCAACTTTGCTGCTTCTTCAACGCCGAGCTGCATTCTTTCCGTAATATCTTCTCCGTCCTTTGAAACGGCACGTCCATCTTTCAGTTCGAAAGGTGTACGCGGGGTTGAAAATCCACCCAGCTGCTCTGGACATACAGGTAACGCGCGTCCTTCACGTACAAGCTGCTGTACATGTTCGTTCGTGTTGTCATTACCGTCGTATCTACATTTACAGCCTGCAAGGCAGGCGCTCACTACGTATTCAAGCATACATCCTCCATGAATTGTTATCTGGTCAGGCATTGCCCCTAGCATTCATATGTATGGTCGGCAAGTGGTTCAGTATAATCAGTATGATAGGGTGTTGTGTTTATTTGAAGAAATTTGTGGAGTGTATGGAAATTGTACGCATGATCAAATTTTACACAGCAAAGCAAAGCTATTTTTTGTGTATCTGTATGCTTTTTGTACAGAAGGTTTGTAAGTTAATTGAGGCATTAAGATAATATTAATGAAATTACTATATTGAGAATGTTGGCACGCTGGTTGCTTTGTCGTGAGTACATTCAAAAAAAACTACGGGAGTAAGTTATGAATAAAAAGTTAATCGCGATCACAGCAGCAATGATGGTTTTGACAGGTTCCATGGCTTTTGCAGCAAACGGCTCAAGCCAGATGCCAATGAATCAGCATAATGGTTACGCACAGCACAATGGTTCTTATGACCAGATGCCGATGAATCATAATGGTAGTCACGGACAGCACATGTATAAGCTGTCTGATCAGGCAAAACAAAATTCTTCATCCACATGGGATTCAGTATGTAACTTCTTTGGAACGCATGGTGGGCACGGTAGCCATGGCGGCTACGCTGGTCACAATACTGGTCACAATGGTGGGCATGGCGGCGGACACGGAGGGGGCCACATGTAGCACACCCTGCTAGACTGAATTGTTTCAACGTTCATCTAGTCTACTGAGAAAAATGACAGGCGTTTTAAGTGTAGCCAAGATATATTGTATATCTTGGCTACATTTTTTTTTGCTTTGTTCCTGTGATTACAGGATCGGAAGGTATTTGCGAAGTTCAAAGTCAGAGATATGGGTACGGTACTCGTCCCACTCAATGCGTTTGTTGTTCACAAGGTTGGAGTGCAAGTGCTCTCCAAGAATGGTTTTCATCAGCTTGGAATCATTCAAAAATTCAACAGCTTCGTGCAAAGAGCCAGGAAGGGATTCAATGCCTTTTGCGGTGAGATCTTCAGTTTCCATAGCAAAAATATTTTCTTCAACTGCTGCCGGAAGTTCGTATCCTTTTTCGATACCTTCAAGACCGGCACCAAGTGTTGCGGCAAAGCAAAGATACGGGTTTGCTGCCGGGTCCGGGCTACGCAGTTCAATGCGTGTTGCCTGCTCTTTACCCGGTTTGTACATTGGTACTCGGATAAGAGAAGAGCGGTTGCACTGTGCCCATGCAATGTACACAGGTGCTTCAAATCCCGGTAACAAACGCTTGTAGGAGTTTACCCACTGGTTTGCGATGCAGGTGTATTCTTTAGCGTGTTTCAGCAAGCCTGCAATGTAGCTGCGTGCTTCTGAAGAAAGGTTGTGCGGGTCATTCGCATCAAAAAATGCGTTCTTACCGTTTTTAAACAAAGACTGATGCACGTGCATGCCCGAACCGTTTTCGCCAAAGAGCGGTTTAGGCATGAAGGTCGCGTAGCAGCCATGTTTACGGGCAATTTCTTTCACCACAACTTTATACGTCATTGCGATGTCAGCCATTTTGAGAGCTTCGCAATAGCGAAGGTCAATCTCATGCTGGGATGGAGCAACCTCATGGTGAGAGTACTCAACATCTACGCCCATTTTTTCTAACGCAAAAATGATTTCGCGACGAACATCATTCCCCATATCGAGAGGCGGTGCGTCAAAGTACCCACCGGAATCCAATGCCTGCGGATTCTTAGAATCTGTAAAGAGGAAGAATTCAAGCTCGGGGCCTACGTAGTAGGTGTACCCTTTCTGTGCAGCTTTTTCGATAAGCTTCCGCAGAATGTGACGCGGGTCGCCTTCGTATGGTGTGCCGTCCGGATTTTTAATGTCGCAGAACATACGCGCCACAGGACGGTCAGAAGGACGCCATGAGCAAATTTGAAATGTTGTTGCGTCCGGATATGCAACCATGTCTGATTCTTCAATTCGGGTAAAACCGAGGATTGAAGAGCCGTCAAACCCCATGCCTTCTTCGAAAGCAACTTCGAGTTCTTTAGGCGTTACCTGAAAACTTTTGAGCGTGCCCAAAATATCTACAAACCAAAATTGAACAAAGCTGATGTTGTGCTCTTTAACTGCACGGATAACATCATCTCCATTCTTGCAATTAAACACGGTATATTCGTCCACCACTAAATACCTCCCAAAGGCAAGCCTGCTAGTATTGATGACAGGATTTATTGCCCTGTTTCCTAAAAATCCTACAATTTTTACGGGGATACGTTGAGTGATCTTAAAAATGATTGCGTTTTTTTAAGGCTCATCCCTGTTATTCTCGGGCGCATCATTAAACAGCATCCAAATGAATAGCAAGAAGATAAAAGTATCCTCGTTTACAAAATTGTCACACAATGGAGTTTTTTTCTATAATTTATTTTCTTAACACAAAAAAAACTCCCCTGTTCGTAAAGAACAGGGGAGTAACTTTGCCCAATTGGAGGCAGATATACTGAAAATAACTATTTAATGAACAGCATTTCCTGGTAGGTCGGCAGTGGCCAGAGGTCATCTGCTACTACGTCTTCGAGTCTGTCTGCGTACTCACGAAGTTCGTTCATTACTGGCAGTACTTCGTTGCACAGGAAGCGAGCATGATCCTGTTCGCCGGAATGTGCTTTTGTAAGCATGGATTCGAGTTCGTTTGCAGCGGACTCAAGGCCATTAAGGTTTTCAGTAAGTTTGGTCAGCGGGCCCTGTACGCAGCCGAGACCAAGTTCTTTCATGTTCATGCAGTTGCGTGCGAGTTCAGTCTGGTAACGAACTGCAGCAGGAAGAATTGAGGTACGAGCCAGTTTGATAGCAAGCTCAATTTCTGTCTGAACAACATTAATGTACTGTTCAAAGAAGATTGAAGTACGGCTGTCGAGTTCGCGCTTGGAAAGAACACCGAAGCTTTCGAACAATGCAACACTGGACTCGCTGTTGAGTGCAGTAAGTGCTTCAGGAGTAGTGCGAAGGTTTGCAAGACCGCGGGTCTTAGCTTCTTCAGCCCACTCGTCAGAGTAACCGTCACCGTTGAATACAACTGAGTCGTGTTCCTGAACGATTTCCTGAATAACTTTTGTTACTGCATCGTTGAGTTCCCAGTTCTCGCTGTACATGAGGTTCTCAAGACGGTTGGAAATGTAATCCAAAGAGTCAGAGAGAATAGTGTTCAGTACAAGCTGTGCACCGGCGATAGACTGGCTGGAGCCAACTGCGCGGAACTCAAAGCGGTTTCCTGTGAAAGCAAATGGACTTGTACGGTTACGGTCACCGGCGTCCATAGGCAGTGGAGGCAGAGTATCTACGCCTACACGCAGGATGCCTTTTGCTTCAGAGGTAGCTTCGTCACCATTTTTGATCTGGTCAAAGATGTCAGAAAGCTGCTGTCCGAGGTAGATGGACATGATCGCAGGAGGTGCTTCGTTCGCACCGAGACGGTGGTCGTTGCTTGCACATGCTACGCTGGAACGGAGTAATGAACCGTGTTTGTGAACAGAGCGGATCATAGCAGCACAGAAGAGCAGGAACTGAGCATTTTCATGCGGAGTTTCGCCCGGCTCAAAGAGGCTGCCGAATTTGCCGTTACCGATGGAGTAGTTCAGGTGTTTACCGGAACCGTTGATTCCTGCGAACGGTTTTTCGTGCATGAGGCACGCCATACCGTAACGCTTAGCAACGCTTTTCAGTACGCTCATGATCATCTGGTTATGATCGTTTGCGAGGTTGGAATCTTCAAACATTGGTGCAATTTCGTACTGACCAGGTGCTACTTCGTTGTGACGGGTTTTTACCGGCACGCCGAGTTTGTAGAGATCGCGTTCTGCTTCAATCATGAATGCGAGAACACGCTTCGGAATGGTACCGAAGTAATGGTCATCCTGCTCCTGACCTTTAGCTGGCTTTGCACCGAAAAGGGTACGGCCTGCAAGGTAGAGATCCGGGCGGGAGAAGTAGAAGTTACGGTCAACGAGGAAGTATTCCTGTTCTACGCCAGCGTAGTTCTGAATGCGTCCAAAATTTTCGTGACCAAGCAGCTTAAGTAGGCGGCTGGTCTGAGTATGAATGCACTGGTTGGAACGGAGAAGTGGAGTCTTTTTATCAAGTGCTTCACCAGTCCAGGAAACGAATGCAGTAGGGATACACAGGAAAACGCCATTATCGTTTTCTAAGAGGTAAGCAGGGTTTGTAAGGTCCCATGCGGTGTAGCCACGAGCTTCGAAGGTGGTACGCAGACCGCCGTTCGGGAAGCTGGATGCATCCGGTTCACCCTGAATAAGGGTAGTGCCGGAGAATTGGGCGATTGCGCCGCCGCGTCCGTCAGGCTCAAGAAAGCTGTCATGCTTTTCAGCGGTAAGGCCGGTAAGCGGGTAAAATACGTGTGTGTAGTGAGTCGCACCTCGAGAGAGAGCCCATTCTTTCATTGCTGAAGCTACTGCATCTGCAATAGAAGGGTCCATCTGTTCGCCATTTTCGATTGTGCGCTTGAGAGATTTATAAACAGGTTTAGGAAGGTGATCTTGCATGACTTTGTCATTGAACACATTGCGACCGAACAGGTCGGTTGGCTTTTCTTCCAAGAAATTTAATGGCTTGCTTGTTGGTGTCGTGTTGTTTACAGCCGAAATGGCTTTAAGTCTGGCTAACGATCCACTCATGAAAATCTCTCCTTTAAACTAATTTGCGCAATATAAAATGGTACACGCCTGAATAGGCATCTGCATTCTTCTTTTAGAAAATATAAAGCATAGATGGTGCCAGTTCTGTAAAATCAATATGTTACAAAAAAAGGCTGCTTCTGTTGATTTCTTTTTATGACAAATATGTCATAAAAACAACAATAAAAGCATCCAGATTTACAATATTGTAAAAACAAGCCCAAAAGAAGTCGCGTGCGGGTAAAACTAAATCACAATTTTGTAAAATAGACATGCGCACCGTAAGTAGGTACCAACTGCAATGAGCGAGTGCACTATGCAGCTGTAATCAAAATATCACAATGCCCAATTTTTACCAAAGTTGTAATAGTCTGGGATAATAGTTTTTCTGTCGATCTTTTGTTTAAAAGTCGATACTTGACTGAAACATTGGCGTAATTATTTTACTATATTACTCAGGAATATAGTATATGATGAAGATACATCCATTAATCAAAAAATGTAGTAAGTGAATTTAGCCTTGAGAGGTTGGCCATGATGAGACGGAGTATTGAAGATAGAAATATCAATCTAGATTTTATTCCGCCTAAGGTTAAGAAGGTGCTTGCACCAATTAAAAAGCCGTTAATGCATATGACTGGCGTTGATGGACTGTTTAATGTGTATGACAGCATTACAAGAAGAGATAACCCGCTTGAGTTTTGTCAAAACGGTTTAGAAATATTAAATATAGAAGTCGAAGCTCTCGGTAGAGGGCTGCGCGATATGCCGCTTGATAAGCCGCTTGTTATCGTTTCGAACCATCCGTTTGGTGGTATTGAAGGACTCGCGCTGATGGCAGAAATATTGCCGCTGCGTCCTGAATGTAAGTTTCTTGCGAACTTTATGCTTGGAATTATGCCAGAATTGCGTCCATGCATGATTGAAGTGAATCCGTTTGAAACAAAAGAGGCACGCCGCGCAAATGTTCGTGGACTTCGTAATGCGATTACACATGTAGCAGCAGGCGGAAGTCTTGTGGTGTTCCCAGCTGGAGAAGTTTCCCATCTTCAGCCTAAAATGGGCGGCATTGTTGATCCAGTATGGAGCAAAAACGTAGCGCGGATTATTCGTAAAACGAATGCCGACGTTTTACCTTTGTATTTCCATGGCCGTAATAGCCTGTTCTTTAATATGATGGGTATGGTGCATCCATTTGCACGCACAGCCATGCTCCCAAAACAACTATATAATAAACGAAACAAAAAAATTACTTACAGCGTCGGGAATATTATCCCGTCCAATATGCTGAAGACGTTCGCAACAGAAGAAGATGTGATGAACTATCTGCGTGTTCGCAGTTATTCCCTAGCTAAGCGTCCATCATCTAAAAAATTCCGTCTTCCGTTCAGAAAAGAAAAAGATCAGATGGAAATCGCAGCAGCACGTCCGCACGAGTCGCTCCTGAGAGAACTCTCGAAACTGCCAAAAGAACAGATTCTTGCAAAAGAAAATGGATTTACAGTATTCGAAGCGCAGGCGTTTCAGATTCCTAATATGCTGCACGATCTTGGTCGGCTGCGTGAGTTAACCTTCCGCCCCGTGGGTGAAGGAACCGGACTTGATCTTGATCTCGACACCTACGATTATGAATATGATCATCTTATTTTATGGGATGATGAAAAAGAAACAATCGCAGGTGCATACCGTCTTGGATGTACAGATAAAATCTTTCCAAGAAGCGGTATAAAAGGCATGTATTGCAGCACCCTCTTCAAGTTCAAACCGGAGTTCTTTACCCGTTTTGAACATGCAGTAGAGTTAGGGCGCGCCATAGTGAATCCGGATTATCAGAAAGATTACAGTCCGCTTATGTTGCTCTGGAAAGGCATCGGGCAATACATTCTGCGTCGTCCAGGTACTCGTTACCTGTTCGGCCCATGCAGTCTGCCGCTTGAATTTAACCCGTTTACACTCGTAACCGCAGTTAATTATCTTAAAGAGCATCATATAGACAAAGAGCTCTCTACATTAGTAGCAGGTAAAAAAGCACCGAAGCTGAAGCTGCCGAAAGGCATACCGTCTGCATTTAATATCGCAGATCTCAGTTTCACCGGTCTCAACGGGTTAGTAAGAGATATGGAAGATGGCAGAACCATGCCTATTCTCTTCAAGCACTATCTGCGCCTTGCAGGCAAAATTGGTGCTTTCCACGTTGATAACGCATTCGGCAGTCTCGATGCATTCCTTATGATCGATCTTTCCGAAACACCGTTGCGCATGCTTAAGCGTTACCTCGGCGACACCGAAGCTGTTCAGCTTATCGAATCCTTTAAGGAAGCTGACAAGTAAGTTTTTGGCGGCCTGTCTGGTTGCCGTCGGTGGTCTGCGACGCTTGCCTTTGGCGAGTCTACGACGTTTTTTAATTTTGTCTCCGACGGCTGGGGGAAACCTTGTTGAAACAAGGTTCTCCCCCAGACCCCTTTCCAAAAACTTTTATTATGCGAAGAAAGCCCGTTGCTGAATACTTCACGCGGCTTAATTCCATTACCTTTAGTAACATAAAAAAGGGCTGTCCTTCATATGAAGGACAGCCCTTTTGCTATTCAAGTCAGTGGGGTTAAGCCGCGTGAAAACTTCGCTTGTGAAGGGTTGATCGCAATAAAATCGCGGTCAAGGGGGCGTCCCCCTTGCGGGTGCAGGGCAGCGCCCTTGCCCCTCGGAACTTTAGCCGTTCTCGAAGAATGAGAGATTACGGATAAAGATAGTGAAACGAGCCGTCGGAGACAAATCTTACCAAAGGCTCGTCAAAGACAAATACTGTCTATTCGTCGTCGTTAGCTACAGCATCGCGGGTGCGGCATACACCGCAGGTTCCGGCAGAAGTTGGGTAGCCACAGCGATCGCACGGTACTGGTTTGGTGCCTTCTTCTTTATCGGACTGACGGAAAGGTTCGCGTCCATGCGCGAGGAACGCTGTGTAGAACGCGAGTTTGCGTCCTGGCATTTCTTCTTCAAGCTGGTTCCAGAGTTTTTTGTATGCAGTGGAAGTAGCGCCTGGAGAATATGGGCATGGAGCGTAGTGGTATTCGAGTCCGTTGAGGAACGCGTAGTTAGCGTTTTCAAACTCTGTGAGTCGGTAAAGCGGACGCACTTTGCGTGCAAAGCCGTTTTCAGCTTCGAGCAATGGCCCTTGATCGCTAAGGTGCGGGATATCCCAACGAAGCGTGTTGGAGAAAAGTCGTGCAACTTCGTCATCAAGGTTGTGTCCGGTGGCAAGGGCGGTAAAGCCTTCGTCCATGGCAACTTTGTTGAAGAAGTAACGTTTGATTCGACCACATGCTGAGCATACGGAACGAGAGAGGACTTTTTTAACACGCGGGATCTGTAAATTTTCTTCTTCCATCTCTTTAACAATGAGTGGGATTTCGTGTGTTGCGCAGAAGCGTTCAACAACGCCGCGTGCTGCAACGGAGCTTTCTGGAATACCGAGGTCTATATGTAAGCCGTGAATTTTGTACCCGAGTTTTTTGAGTACAATTGCACAGGCTAATGAATCCTTGCCGCCAGAAAGTGCGACGAGGATTTTATCTTCGAATGTGAACAGCTTTTGACGACGGATGCTACGTTCAACAGATCGTTCGTAGAAAGACATAAAACAGTCGGCACAAAAGCCGGTGTTGTGGCTAGGAAGTGAAACAACCGCAGTTGTTTTACATACTTTACATTTCATTCTGTGTTTTCCTTATAGATATATGCGGCGCCTTGGTGAACCGACGCCGAAGCATGAGGTCAGAGAAGATGACAGCCCTGCATGGTTGTGCGGGGAGGTAGCTTGCTAGCCGCTGGATACTACGTTGCGAATGATAACGTCGTCGCCATGAAAAAGTTTTCTATCTGAAGTAAGTAGCTCGTTGTCGCGGATAACAAGTACTTCTGCAGAATTTGCTTTAACGATATTTAAAAGCTGACGCACTGAACGAGCTTTTAACGTGAGAGTCTCATTTTGTGGCTGGAGTGTAACAGTAACTCCGTATGGTTTTGTGTAAACAACCTTTTCTTCTTGCATGATAGGCATCCGTGTACATTAAGTTATTGAATGGCTACTGTCTCTTTTGATCCGAGGCAGAAGTTTGTATATGTTATTAGTGTCGTGCGACTATTGTGACAATGAGTACAGTGGTGCAAAATAGCTATCCGACAATTCGTGCATACTTTACTCATTTTTTACAACATGACAAGAATCTGAAAAGTAAATGCTTGCTGATGTAGTAAAATTAGCTAGTTATGCTTTTTTAATATTTTTTTAACTAGTAAATCAGCATGTTATGGATTTGGTAAAACAGCTTTTTGGCATAAAACGACTTTGTAGCCTTTTTTTATGTTTATACATTCTAATAAAGGGGTTATGAATCTCGTTGCATTTGTTTTAAGTGTATGCCAAGTATACGCGGTATTATTCACGGGGACGAATTCATCTTTTTNGCATCCACAAATAAGCCCTCTGCAATGTTTAATCATTGCACAATCAGCCTCTACGCGAGATTAACATGAAGAGAAATTTTCTTTTTTTCGCTTTGGGGGAGAATGATATGGCTGATAAAAAAGTACTGATTGTGGATGACGAAGAGAATATCAGGCTGTTATATAAGGACGCGTTTGAAGAGGACGGCTACAAAGTAGCTATCTCTGATGGTTCCGAGCCCATTTTAGAGGTGCTCGACCGCGAAAGTCCAGATGTCGTTGTGTTGGATATCAGGCTGAATCAAAAGCTTACGGGCTTGGATTTATTGCAGGATATTCGAACTACTAATTCGACGCTGCCTGTTATCTTAAGTACAGCATACGATAGCTTCCAGCATGATATGAAGTCGATAGCGGCGGATTGTTACGTAGTAAAATCTGTTGATTTGACGGAATTGAAAGCGAAGGTTGCAAGTTTCTTTGAATAGCACTATTTTTAGTTAAGAACTAAAAAGGACACGCTTGCGCGTGCCCTTTTTGAGATATTGTCTCTTGAAGGGGGTCATCCTTCAGGGACTTGCTGCAAGAGTTGGTCGCTCTTCAGCATCAGGATAATGTGTGTAGCGGCCCTGTTTTTTAAGCGGAATGGGGCCGCCACATGTCCGGAACTTTCCGAAGCTACTTCCCTAGCATCTAGATGGCTGATAACCCCGAAGGGGTAGTTTCGGCTTGTCACCAACCCGCCAGTATGCTTTCTTTTTTTCTAGCACATCTTCCACATAGCACAAGCCCTTTCAGCGTTATTTTACGAAAAATAATCAATCTAATGCGATCTAACGCCTTCTAATCTCAATCTAATTTTATTCTAATAACTCAACTCACTCTAAATAGAGTTCCACTTCACCCTTTTCTGCGGTAACCAATGTTTGTATTCCCTTGCGGTGTAATTCGTTTATTACGTCCTGTGACGGGAACTTGAATTTATTCAAAAAACCGCATGATGCTACAGCCACTTTAGGGCTTACTGCATCGTAAAATGCTGGTGAGTAGCTGGATGCAGAACCGTGATGCGGAAGGATAAGTACTTCTGCGCTGAGGTCTGCTTTTGAATCCATCAGTTCCTGAATTCCCTTCAGCTCAATATCCCCTGTCAGTAGAGCCAATCCTCTGCGTTCTGTACCGTTGTGCTTCACGAGACGGAGCACGAGCGACTTGTTGTTTCCTTCAAGTTCAGAATTTTTTGGTGGATGCAATACTTCAAGTTCCAAATCTTCTGAGATGGTCAGTACATCTCCAGCCTTAAGAATGCTTTTCTTCAACCCAGCTCTTTTCAATGCTTGGCGAAGTTGTTTTTTGTTCCATCCGCGCGGGATGGCATCTGTAGCAAAGTAGCCTTTTACATCAGCGTATCCAACGGGGTGGAATAGCCCGCGAAGGTGATCCGTATCTGGATGTGTGGACATGACCCATTGTAAGGAAGAATCGTGTTGACGCGTAATGCACGGCACAACGATTGCCCGTCCTACATCAAAAGACCGTGAGGCGAATCCTCCGCCATCAATGAGCATTCGTTTGTTGTTTGGGAAGGTGAGAAGCAAAGATTGCCCCTGACCCACATCCAGTACATTCAATCGGGTTCTATGTTCTATGCGGTATGCATGGAGAGCATCGGGTATAAACAGCAATAGGATAAAACACGAAAAGGCCATACGGGATGCCCATCGTGAGATATTGCAGTTTTCTTTGCGTACAGATGGGGATACGCTTTTTCCAGAGTTGCGGTTAGGCTCGTCAATGCTGCGCATCATGAGCGGCGGTTCTGTTTCCCTTTGCTCAATATCTCCACCCACCAGCGGCAAACCTGCCGCAGTAAATAGCTTGGTTTCCCATGTTGGAGCGCCGTCACTCAGGGAATTGTATATTTCCGGTATGATTTCTCTGCCTTCAATTTTCCACCAGACAAGGGCTGAAATTATACAGCCATACCACGCAAAAATTTCGACCCAGTGTGGACGATTCATAATTACAGGAGTCAAAAACCCTGCTTTGTCCATATCATCAAGGAAGGCGAAAAGTGTTGCCACTGGTGTTGCGGCAATTGCAAAGAGTGTTTCTGAGAATGGAACAAGCGCAGGTAATGCCATGCTCATACAGGCAGCAACAAGACCGAAGAGCAGTATTGGCATTATGAACATGCCAAGAAGCGGCAGCCATATTATGTTTAGAACATTCCATAAGGAAAGCTCATTAAAATTCCAGACGGTAACGGGTAATAACACAAGCTGAATTGCAATGGACAGAAAGAACGTATCAAATGCCGCTCGTTTTATGCGCTGAAAACGAGTTGTTTTGTTTGGTAGCAGATATGACTTCACGACAGTAAGCATCGGCAGGGCAATGATCATAGCTACAATTGCCAATCCGGAAAGGTGGAGTCGTAAGTCAAAGACAATGAGCGGATTTACGATGGTCATAAATGCCAGAGCCCAGAACAGCCCGTCCATGAAGACACGGGGGCGGTTGAATAGCAGCAGTATACACCAGCAGCACAGCATAATGAATGCTCGAACTAATGAAGGCGAGCCGCCACCAATCCAGACATAGACCGCAGCCGCAGGTAAAATCCCCAAGGCAAAAAGTTTAGGACGGCTTATGAGTTCGTAAACGCTGGCACGGCGTACACAGAGCGTGAAGAGAAAAGAGATACTCAAGGCCACAATTGCTAAATGCATTCCGGAGAGTGCAAATGAATGGGAAAGAGAGGCGTGTGACAGCTGAGCATAGCGCTTGCTTGGGAAATTGTATTTGTCTCCGAAAAGTAGAGCGGGGATAACGTCTAAAGCATCACCGAGTGCAGTAGCTCCTAATACTGAAGAAAGCTTTTCTATTGCGTCCGTATGAACAAGGTCTTCCAGTTGTTGAGAGACATTGAAACGCATTTTCTCACGCCACAACGTAGGAAGTGAGACATCACCTGAGCGCGTAGGGATAGCTTTGTCACCCCATGTCCATATCCGCCAGAAGACACCGCGATTTTGCCAATAGTCACCGCTGTTCCATGAACTTTTGTTTCGGAAGCCAACAATCGGGAGCAACTTTGCGCGAATTGATACAGTTTCGCCGACCATTGGACGTAACCGTGCAATTGCGGGGTTGGCTGTTATCAAGGCTTGTTTAGCAGACGATGATTCTTCTTGCCCATTTTTCAGCGCGTTAGCTGCTTTCTGTTGCTTGTTCCAAGCGTCTTTCCGGTTTGCCCATGTCCAGACAACATCGCCTGTGATGGACGTTGTTACGTTGTCTTTTGTGTAGCTTGCGTCTGTCAGAATAAATTTTATACGCCGGTCAGGAGATGTTTGGACTTCGCGGACGACTCCCGTGACCTGTACATATTTCTTGTTGAGAATGAATTGAGGAAGCGAGTCGGGCTGGCTGATATCAAAAGGGCGCTGTGCAAGTGTTGCTGTGGCTATCTGTAAGCCCAGAACGAAGGACACAAAAAGGATGCAGAGGCGCGCTACATTTTGCGTTACGTTTTTTTTGGGTGATGAAAGGCTTTGCTCTGGAAGCTTCCGCGCCAAATGACGGGTAAGGACGTAAAAAAAGACAATTGAGCCGAGGGCTGCAAGGGAAGGAATGAAGTAGCGAGCACCCCATAGACCTGCTGCCCATGCAAGAAAGTACCAATGCCACATGAGCAATGAGGGATATGAGACTGAGTCGTGTGGTGCGGTGCCTTCCATGTTCTAAAAATCCCCCGTCCTATGCGGCTCTGGTGGTTAATCACAAATTTGTGATTAACGGTAGTGCAAAAAAACGTACTTTACAACAGAGGGGTGCTTTGGGCTTTGGTGTCATTTTTGTTCTATTACAAATAAAAACGTACTATTTCTGTATGATGCTTACCGTTTCTATAATAAGCTCGCTTACTATTTCCTAGAAAACAATCATTCTAGCTATACTTTTTGAAGTCCCTTACCATTTTTCTCCAAAAAAAAGGCTGTCCCAGTATATGGAACAGCCTTTTCTTATTTCACGAAAGGTAATGGAGCGTAAGCCGCGAGGCATTGAAAGCAACGTGCTTAACTCGCGAATAAAAGTTTTAGGAGAGTCCAGAGAAGCCCTTTTTCAAAAGGGTTCTTTGGCCGCCGGAGGCAGCGTCGCAGACTCGCCGAAGGCAAAAAGCTCTGAAGGCTCGTCGAAGACAAGCACCGCAGGTTCGCCAAAGGCAACAACCTCCGAAGACTCACCGGAGGCACAAGCCCCCTTCAAACTACTTACTCTGAAGACCTAACTTGTCAGCAATAGTCTTGGCAGCAGTTTCAGTGAACGCTTCCGGTGCCAGCTCTGCTTTTACAGATTCTTCAATAACCAACTCAGGTGCGTTGGCAAGAGAAGTGTCCGGCTGTACGCCGAACTCTGGAGGGAAGGTGTTGCTGAAGTACATGTCCTGAAAGCCGGAGAATTTGAGTGCATGCGCGGTTGCATCAAGGATTGCAAATTCGTCTTCAGCGATGATGCCGAGTTCTTTTGCACGCTTGAGACCTGCGTAGCATTCGCCACCCTGTGTACATGCGATGTGACCATTCATGTTTGCTTCAATCATGGAATCCATGATCATCTGCTCGGTCACCTGCAATACCTGGAAAGAACCTTTGCCGCCAATGGCTTCAAATTGTTCTGCAAAATGTTTTACACGCGGGAAAGACACTGGGTTGCCGATCATTGCAGCCTGTGCAACGGACGGAGTAACCTCAACTGGCTTGAACTCGCGTTTTGCAGGGTCTTCTACGCTGTAATACTGGTATACAGGGTCTGCATGATGAGACTGAACACCGAATACGCGTGGAAGTTCGTTGATAATACCGAGGCGATGTAACTTGAGGAAACCACCCATAACTGCGGTGATGTTACCTGCGTTACCTACTGGTACAAAAACGCATTTGCCTTTGAGATCCCAGTCACACCACTGCGCAATTTCGAATGCGTAGGATTCCTGACCGAGGATACGCCAGCTGTTTTTGGAGTTCAGCAGTGCAACACGGTAGTTTTCTGCAAGGTTTTCTACAACCTTCATGCAGTCATCAAATACGCCCGGAATTTCCAGTACGGTAGCACCGGAACCGAGAGGCTGAGACAACTGCTGCGGAGTTACTTTACCATGTGGCAGAAGTACTACTGACTTGAGCGGAGAGCCGATGTATGAAGCATACAGGGCTGCTGCGGCAGATGTGTCGCCTGTGGACGCACATACGGTGAGAACTTCGTCCCAGCCGTGTTTGCGTACGAGCGCTTTGAGGTAGGAGAAAGCACACGCCATACCGCGATCTTTAAAAGACGCGCTAGGGTTTTGACCATCGTTTTTGAAGGCAAAATGGACACCTGTCTTTTCAGTCAGGTTGTTGTTTGCTTCTACGATAGGGGTGTTTCCTTCACCTAAGTAGACGATATCGTCTTCTTCCAGAACAGGTGCCATCAATTCGTAAAAACGGAAGATGCCGCGCAGTGCGGTGTTCTTGGAAGCTGCACGGGTGTCGAACAGGTCGCGCCATTCTTCACCGGTACGTTCAGAAAGTTTGTCAAAGTCGAGGTTGTCGAGCAGGAACACGCCGCCACATTCAGGGCAGGTGTACAGAAGTTCGTCGATGCCGAAGCGCTCTCCACAACCTAAACAGTAGTACTCCATATTTCCCCGGTATTCAGGGAAAACTGATGCGTTCTTCATTATGCTTGTTCCTCGTGCTTCTTTTTAAGCCACGATTTTTCTTCGCCGCGAGCAAGGCGGCCAATGTTTTCTCTATGAGTCCAAAATACGAGTGCAAGCACTACGAGAGCCAATGGAATTAAGGACCAATGGCCGGACAGGAACAGGAATATAGGAAGGGTTACTACAAGTGTGAGTGACCCCATAGACACATATCCGGAGCGCCAAATAACTAATGCACTGGCAATACAGCTAAAGAGCATAGGGAAAAATGCCAGCGGTACGAATACACCAACAGTTGTTGCTACCGCTTTGCCACCCTCAAAACCGAGGAAGCAGGAACGGACGTGTCCCATGAGCGCAGCAAGTGCAACAAGACTTAAAAATAACCAGTTGTGGCTGATGGTGAATGCGATTGCTACTGGAATTGCGCCTTTAAGAAGATCGCACAGCAGCGTTGCAACGCCGTATTTAAAGCCACAAAGACGGGCTACGTTGGTAGCGCCAACGTTTTTACTGCCATCGAGACGTGGATCGATTCCGCAGGCAGCTTTAGCGATAAGCAGACCAAACGGAATGGAGCCCATAACGTACGCGATACCAAGCCAGAGAAATTTTGCCAGCATGTTCACTCTCCTTGCGATAGCTCATCAAGATATGTTCTGCGGTACCTAGCGTTGTGCGTAGCCACAGAACTACTTGTTAACTTTCCATTGCATCCAGAATTTGGATTTCGTTATTCAAAGGATGAACTTTGCCGATGCGAACCATAAACAGTTGCCCCGGATTCACCTTATCGCCAAACGACTTACGTCTGCCACGTACAAAAATTTGCTCATTCGGTAAAGAAACCGTTACGAAGGCATCGTTTTCTTCCGTAACAATAGCTTCACGCCATACTTTGTCACCCTGCTGCTTGAAGTACAGTAACTTCCAGTAACGAGGGCGGAAACGCTGGATTTGACCTACAGAATCAAGGCGAGCGTTGAGCAGCGGGAGCATTGCGGTGATTTCTTCAGTAGTCCACTGTGCTTCACCGGTTGCAGTATAGTGTATTACTTGCGCAACGTTGACAAGGTCAGGGTAACGTCTGAGCGGAGAAGTAATCGGACTGTACGCATTTACCCCAATACCTCTGTGCGGTCTTGGAGTAGTTTCCAGAATAGCAGAAGACAGAGCTTTCACAACACGTGCGATGTCGTGCGGTGCGCTCCATACGCCAACGTATTCTCTCGGTACAGCTACATCCTGCGTCCTGTGCAACAGAGTTACGTTGTGCTCTTTTGCCCATGCAGCTACGCCGGAGTTCGCAAGAATCATCATCTCACTTACCAGCTTCATAGCTTTCGGAGTGTCGTCAGCAGGAACGATTTCAACTTTGGTTTCGCTTCCCTCGCCGGAAAGTTTTACCTTCGGATCGTTTCGTTCGATGATTACAGCACCGCTGGCAATACGCTGTTCCTGAAGTTTGTCACTGAGTTCAGAACCCAATGCAATCTGTTCGGCAAATGGACCGGCAGGCGTGTCTTTACCACCACCGTTGATTACTGCTTCAGAATCAATGTAGGTGAGGTTTGCAGCCAAATTAACCCATACAGGTACCGGCGTGCAACGCTCAAGTTCACCTGTGCTGCTGCATTCTATATCAAGAATCAGTGACGGACGGTCTTCGTTTGCATGAAGACTGAAGAAGTCTGTACCAAGTGTTGTCGGCATCATGTGGCAATCGCCTTCCGGCAGGTACACACTTGTGGCACGACGAAGTACTTCTTTATCGAAACGGCTGCCGAACGGCCATGCTACAGCAGGGCACGCAAGGGAGATGCGAAGGCGATAGCCGCCGTCACCGCGACGTTCGATGTTGAATGCATCGTCAATGTCTTTGGTGGTAGCGGAATCAATAGAAATATAGGTGCGCTCTTCCGGTTTCTGATGAATGGAGAGACACTTGTCTTTGATGGCCTGAACGTCAGAGGTAAATTCTTCTGCCCAGTTGTTGGTGCATTCGTAGTCTGCACGGTCGAGCCAGAAGTTGTGGTGTGGCGGAACTAAATCCCATGCACGGGCAAGGTGCAGCGCCATATGTGGATCTTCCGGCAAGCCTTTAGCAAGCTGCTTCCAGACCTGATCAACTTCGTGGCTGTCAGGATCGCTTAATTTATTTAAAATGATCTCTTTAAGCTGTTCTGCGACGCCTTCGTCTGGAGCTTTGCCTAGTGCGCGACCTTTGGAATGACTTTCCCAAAGAGTGCGGAAAAAGCCGACACCCTGTGTGACGAGCGCTTCACGTTCAAGACGCTTGCGGTCTTCTTC
This sequence comes from Halodesulfovibrio sp. MK-HDV, assembly GCF_009914765.1. Classification (NCBI taxonomy): domain Bacteria; kingdom Pseudomonadati; phylum Thermodesulfobacteriota; class Desulfovibrionia; order Desulfovibrionales; family Desulfovibrionaceae; genus Halodesulfovibrio; species Halodesulfovibrio sp. MK-HDV. The sequence continues at coordinate 154,701 of NZ_WYDS01000005.1, forward strand.
CTGACGTTTTTCCACTTTATCAGCAGGGTAAATTTCAAATTCCGGCGGCTGAAATTTAAAATGTGTCTTGCAGGTGAGCATTGCGCTGCCAAGTGCAGCAAGCTGGTCGATGGTCGGTTCTTCCCACAACAGTTCAGCAAACCACTGGATGGTTTCTTTATCCACTTCGCCTTGTGCAAAATCCCATAACTCAAGCGCATCGATTTCTGCGCTCATGGCGTCACGCGTTGCCCGATGCTCTTCTAACAGTGCACCGATTTCCTGACGGGAACGCTCGCCACTGTATGAAGGGCCTGCCCAAGGAAGAACGCGTGAAGAAGCAAGCTTCATCTCGCGTTTATTAATGGTAAGAAGCCGTAGTTTTCCACCCTGTTCGTCAAGTACCCAGCCTTGCTGAGCCTTGTTACCGTGCATGAACTCTACAACACAGCCCGGTCCGGGATACCGAACCAGAGAAGGAGCACTCATATTACCTGCTTTATTTGGAACCGGCACCTGCCGGTATTCATATGTATCGATGCGGTGTGTCTCTCACCGTGTATTTTTCGGGGTGCCTCCCGAAGGAGGCGAAATTTTTATGCGTCGGCAAATAGTAACTTCCCGCAGATGGCAATTCACCTGCGGGAAGTATCTTTTAATGCTTAAAGGAACGCTGTGCAGTGTAGACCATTGCTACCTGCGGTGAAACTTCGTTCACTGCTTCAATAACTTCATGGTCACGAATAGAGCCGCCCGGCTGTGCAATTGCAGCAACACCATGTATCAGTGCTGCATCTACACCGTCACGGAACGGGAAGAATCCATCAGAAACCATTGCGGTTCCCATGAGTCCACCTTTCTCCGCGCGGGTGCGGGCTTCAATGTCGTCAAGAATTGCTTTTGATTCTTCGTCGTTAAGCGCTTTCTGCTTAAGTTCGTACAAAGAAATGCCGTGTTCCTTAAACGCTAGCATATCAGCAAATTTTGTATACGCTTTGTGGATGGTGAGCTCTACACAGCCAACTCTGTCCTGCTCGCCGGTACCGATGGATACGGTAGCGCCGTTACGTGCAAAGATAATTGAGTTGGAGGTAACGCCAGCTTCAACAGCCCATGCAAAGAGGAGGTCATCCGCTTCCTGTGCTGTCGGCTTACGTGCTGCTACTTCCACGCCGTCTTTTTCCGCTGTGGCAGGGATAAAGTCGTCTACGGTGAGGATTCGGTTACGGAAGGACTGCTGCATCACAATACCGCCGTCGATAAGGCTCTTGAAGTCAAGTACCGGCACGTTTACCAGCTCTTCAAGATGCGCCATTCCCGGAATTTCGAGAATACGCAGGTTCTTGCGTTTTTTCAGTTCTTCTACAACACCTTCTTCAAAAGCAGGCGCTGCTACCACTTCAAAGTATGCGCTGTTAATAACTTTAGCACACTCTAAATCCATAGGACGGTTAACCACTACCGCGCCGCCGAAAGCAGCAATGCGGTCACTCCAGAAGGCTTTATTAAGCGCATCTGCAACACCCTTGTCGGACCATGCGGCACCACAAGGGTTATTGTGCTTTAAGATGAGAGCTGCCGGTTTTGCAGTAAGGTACTGCAACATGTTAATGGCATTATCAACATCTGTCAGGTTTGTTTTACCAGGATGCTTGCCTGCCTGAATCATATTTTCTTCAGTTAAAGCAGAAACAAGTCCTTTTCCCGGTCCACGAAACTCCACACCACCAAGAGTAAGGGAGCCTTCAGCCAATTCGTACACAGCCGCTGGCTGATCAGGGTTTTCGCCGTAGCGCAGCCCTTTTTCTTCCCCGTCAATTTCCCACGTGCGCTTGCGATACACAAGCTCTTGATCGCCCAACTGAACTTTCATCTCGGAAGGAAATGGATCTCCGAGAATGGTTTTGTACATATTCTTCAAGTCGCTCATGAGGTTTTGACTCCGCTTGTTATGTTAGTAGCATAAATAAAACACAAACATGTGGTGAATCGCCGAGTTTAGTTGCCAAACCTCGGCAACAACACCCCAGAGGCGCAAGAAAGTATCATACAGTAGCACGGGGGGCAATTTTCATTTGTAGGCAATGGCAGATTGCAGTAGAGATTCGGTATCATCATTATTCACATGTAGAAAGGAGCAATTTACTGCCATGGAACGCGCCCTCCGAAAATTAGCTGCACAGCTGAATGGATACGACGAAGCATCCCTCATGGATTTGTGGGAAAAGTACGCAACTAAGACTGAAGTATTTGAACCGAGTCGGGAATGGGAAGAGGCTACGTTGATCTTTTCACTGATTCAGGCTGTTCGCTGGAAAAATCAGTTATTTAATCATCATTGGGCAGAATCAGAGCAGGGACATGTTCGCGATCTGCCTCCGCAGGCAGCCTTTGACATGGTGAAGCGTGGAGAAAACAAAGATGCACAGCTAAACGTCGGGAGTGGCGGTACTAATGCTGCTCCGAAGCTTGCCAAGGTTCTCGCCTTCCGGCCTAGAAAGAGCGACTAGCCCGTTAATCAGGTAGTAGTAATACCGGATATTTTCGACGTATGTAACGGCTTCGTAGCCGCGACAGTAGCCGTGTCTGGTCTGAGAGAAGTAACGCTTCCAGGCCAGAAGCGGCAGAGTTTCTCTTAATTCCTGCCATGTTTTGCCCGTGCCGCCGCGTTTTTGCGTAAGCTTAATAGCGTCGGTAACATGCCCGTAGCCTTGGTTGTATGCGGCAAGTGTGAAAAACCACCTGTCCCATACTTCTAGGTCTTGGTCTTCAAATCTATCCCACAGTTTACGAAGATACGTTGCCCCGCCCATGATCGATTGGTGCGGGTCGAGACGGTTGATGCCAAGTTCTTTGGCTGTTGTCTGCGTAATCTGCATTAATCCACGCACGCCGGTTCTGCTGCGGGCTGAGTTATTGAAATGTGATTCCTGAAAAATTACAGCCGCAAGCAACAACGGATCAATGTTGTTTTTCTTGCTCGCTTTTCCCATTGTCTTCGCATATTTGGGCATTTTCTGACGCAATGCTTTTTTCAGCTTTCCGATGACGTAATAATTTAAATCTTTGGGGAAAAACCCGTAATGCTTCTCTTTTAAGACAGCAACGGTACCTTCAGTTTGAACTGTATCCCAAAAATTTTTCAGATCTTTTTGTAATCCTGATTCCGCAAAAAATTTGTTGCGCCAGAACCAATGATATGAGCCGCCCTCATTAATTTTGGAATTTGGGACCACATCAAGGAAAAAGGGTTGCAGCATTGTAAAATTACGTACATCTATCTGTGCTGTGCCACCTTCATCGCTGTCGAATGACATGAGGTGAAACATGTGGAAGCGATCAAAGTCGACACAGTCTACATTTTCCAGAGCATCTTCGTTAGCCGTTGCTACGGTTGCAGGTGCTTTTTTGCGTTGTGTCGGCTTGTCAGAAGCCGGTGCAGAAGCCGATGCAGAAGCAGGTTCAGAAGTGGTGTTCGGTGCGGTTTCACCCAATGCTTCAGCTTTTTTTGCATACGGAGTCTGTCCGGAAGGTTCACTGTTTTCTCGTGGAGAGACCACCTGCGGAAGAGCATCCGCAAGGGAAGAAAGGAATGTGGCGTTTTCGCTGTAAACTTCTTCGTCCACGCCTTCCGGTACTGTGTCCATAAGACTGCTGCAAAGAGCTTGGAGTTCTTTGTTGTCTGTTTGCTTGGTATCTTTGATGGTTACAGACTTATAGTCGTCGTAGGCTGGGCCTGCGGTAATTTTTTTGGAGTATTCTTCGGGAACATTGCCACCGAATCCGACAAGTAAATCTGCTTTATCATTTGAGATAAGATCCCATGCTTCTTCAGAGCTTTTGACGCGAAGAATGGTGATGGTATAGCCTTTTTCTTTGGCAAAGCTGCTCAGCAGTTCGCCATCCACACCAAGGCCGTACGGGGAGACAAGAGAGGAAAATTGGGAGACGTTGGGCACAACAACTCGCACCGGAGGAACGCGGTAAAGGTAGGCAGCAATTTCTGTACCTACCATAAGCGCACCCTGTGCAGTGATGAGTAGGAACAATAATATTGCTTCCCACGAGGTGAAAAAACGTCTCTTCATTGAATCTCCGAGGCAAGGTAACAAACCGTACCTAAAAATTTTTTCATCGTAGCCGCATTATAACAGGATTCTAATGCGTCGCTAGTGAAATTTTCTCTGTGAATCGATTGACGGGTGTCCAAAGAGTGTATTAAGAGAAGATGCATTTTTTGCGTTCCTTGGGTAGCCAAGGTTCCAAAGAAGCAGTTTCATTCCAGAAGGAGAGGCTAATGTCAAACGTAATCGTGATGGGCGCTCAGTGGGGAGACGAAGGCAAAGGTAAAATTGTTGACCTCCTTACCCGCGACATCGACGTAATCGTCCGCTTTCAGGGCGGAAATAACGCCGGTCATACTGTTATCGTAGGTGATAAGGAATACATCCTTCATCTCATCCCTTCAGGCATCCTGCACGAAGGCAAGAAGTGTCTCATTGGCAACGGTGTAGTACTCGACCCAGGCGTGTTTTGGAAAGAGATTGAAGGGCTTCGTGCTAAAGGACTTGATGTAAGTCCCGAACGCCTGAAAATCAGTAAAAAAACTCACCTCATCATGCCGTACCATTGTGCGCTTGATGGTGCTCGTGAAGATCATAAATCAGAAGATGACAAGATCGGTACAACCGGTCGTGGCATCGGTCCATGCTATGAAGATAAAGCAGCCCGTATCGGCATCCGTGCCGGCGATCTTGCTGATCATGCATTGCTCCGCACTAAAATCGAAGCAGCATTGATTGAGAAGAACGCACTGTTCACTGCCCTTTACGGCCGTGAAGCTGTTTCCGTTGACGCAGTATTCGAAGAAGTTGTGGCAGCAGGCAATAGTCTCGTGCCATACCTCGCCGATGTTACTGGTGAAATCTGGGAAGCATTCGACTCTGGTAAGAACGTGATGTTCGAAGGTGCTCAGGGTATCCACCTTGACATCGATCACGGCACTTACCCGTTCGTAACCTCTTCCAATACTGTTGCAGGTAACGCATCAGCAGGTGCTGGTATTCCAGCTACCCGTCTTGATCGCATTATTGCAATCGTTAAAGCGTACACTACACGCGTAGGTGCAGGTCCGTTCCCGACTGAACTCTTTGATGAAGACGGAAAATTCCTGCAGGAAAAAGGCCACGAATTCGGTGCAACAACCGGTCGTCGTCGTCGCTGTGGTTGGCTTGATCTCGTAGTTCTCGGTGAGACCGCCCGTCTTAATGGTCCTACCGATATTGCACTCACTAAGCTTGATGTACTCAGCGGTATGAAAGAGATTAAAATCTGTACCGCATACGATTACAAAGGCGAACGTGTTACTGTTATTCCTCAGGAGCAGGGCGCTCTTGGTGAATGCACACCAGTGTACGAATCTGTACCGGGTTGGGATGAAGACATCACTAAGGCAACTAAGTGGGAAGATCTTCCTGACAATTGTCAGAAGTACATTGAACGCCTTGAAGAACTTACAGGTGTGCGCGTAAGCATCATCTCTGTTGGTCCTGAACGCGATCAGACAATCATGCGCTAATTACTCGGAGGTAACGGTTTGGGTACGTCAAAAGACCAAGCAACCCAGTCCGCTCTGGAGCCTCATGATATTATAGCCCCGTCTCTGGATGCTCGTCATGCCAGAGTGCGGGGCTTTATTGAGCAGCTCGCAGAAGACCCGCCACAAGTTATCCTGTTCGAAGGTGGAACCACCGATGAACGCGAAGCCGTGGCGCTCTATTGGGCTGCGCGCATAAATTGCGTCAACTCCCCCGCGCCCTGCATGGAATGTAGTGCATGCAGGCAGATGATTACCAAATCATCGCGCGATCTATTTTTCTTCGACGGACGCGCAGGCTCCATCGGTTATGACGGTGAACCCAACAATACGGGCACTATCAAAATCGAATGGATTCGCGAACTCCGTTCCACTCTAGGCGAACCGCCTCGAGCCGAAAAGAAACGCGTAGTCGTTCTCTTTGAAGCACAATCGTTGAGTATTGCAGCAGCAAACGCGCTCCTGAAATCTCTCGAGGAGCCACGCCCGAATACAAGTTTTCTTCTTCTCGCTCCACAACGAGAGCGTCTGCTCCCGACTCTTGTTTCAAGAAGTTGGGTAGTAACTCTTGCGTGGCCTATAGGTGAAGCGCCATCAGCCCTTTCTGACGAAGTTCACGAATGGGCAGGTGTTCTCGCCAATTTCATGGTCGAAGGCACAGGTCTTATGGCCAAGACAGGCACACGTGGAGCGTTGGATGCTACGCTTGCAATGCACCTGCTAGTTCATTGTCAGCACGAGCTTGCCAATGCCATTACCGGTCGAAAATCCGGCGAACTCGCACGGCTGTTTGCTCAAATCGATATGGGGCGTCAACGTAAGCTAGATGAGGTGTTCAGTGAGTGTCAGGATTCACTCAATGCGCTCGTCTCACCGCCGCTCGTAATAGATTGGCTCGGAACCAAGCTTTATCTGCTTGCCAAATTTTCTGCCAAGTCCAGCGGGCGGCCTATTCGATAGTTTTCTGTTTTGTCATCGGTGGCGATTGTTGCAGGTGTCTTCGACGAGCCTCCGGCGGCTGGGCTGAAACTTTCGGAAAAGTTTCCCCCAGACCCCCATCAAAACTTTTTATTATGCGATGAAGTTCCGTAGATTATTTCTTCACGCGGCTTAAACTTACTGACTTGAGTAGCAAAAAAAGGGCTGTCCTAATTATGTAGGACAGCCTTTTTTTATTTCATTATCTACTTAAAGGAGTTGGTGAATGGGGCGTGTTGACGAATTGTAGAGTCATTTTTGTTGAGGCATTGAAAGGTGGTGACGCATAAGCCGCGAGGTTAAGTAAACAACGGGCTGGCCTCGCAGGTAAAAGTTTTAGGAGATTCTTAAGAAGCCCTTTTCCAAAAGGGTTCTTAAGCCGCCGGAGGCTCGNCGAAGACATAAAAATAAAGTGTCAGCTCTGGATAGCTCGTCGAAGACAAAACGATAAAATGAAACACCCGATGCCTCGTCGAAAACAAAAAAAGAACATAAAAAAAGGGTACTATTTCTAGTCCCCTTTTCTGTCGTCACATTTTAATTCAGGATAAACTTTTTGGGATTCAGCGCTACGCCGTTCAGCTTCACTTCGTAGTGAAGATGGGGGCCTGTTGAGCGACCGGTGTTGCCCATGTAGCCAACGAGTTCACCGCGTTTAACCTTTTGACCTTTCCTAACCACATAGCGTTTCATGTGCGCGTATCGTGTGATGACGCCTGAACCGTGGTTGATCATGAGGTTGATACCGTAGCCGCCGCCAGAACCGGTGAATGAGATACGACCATTCGCTGTGGAATAGATCGGAGTACCGATGCGGTTGGCGATATCGATCCCTTTATGGAAATCTTTACGGCCGGTAAACGGAGATCGTCTTGGTCCGAACGGTGATGCCACCCAGCCTTCTGTAGGCCAGATAGACGGTGTTGCGGCAAGCAGTCGTTGGTTTTTGCGGAATGTTTGAATCAATTCCTGCTGGCTTACTTCTTCCAGACGAACCTCTGTGTTGAGATCCTTCAAGAAGCTGTGAATTTTACGAGCCAGAAGTTCCTGCCTGTGTATCGGCAGGTAGTTGTCAGCAAAGTCTTTTGTTTTGGCTCCGCCTACAGCAGAAGCAGTATCGCCCTGATCTTTGTCGAGGTTGATCATGATACGCAGTTTTGTATCAAACTGCTGTACGCGTTGTAGGTCCTTCTGGACGATACGCAGCTTGTCCACCATACTTAAGATCTGGCTGTTTTGCTCGAAAATAGTTTTTTCAGAGTCTGCTAGGCTTTGCACCAATGTCTGTGATTGATGGTAGTATTTCCACAGGTAGATATTCCCTGCGGATAACGAAAGGATAAGAACGAGGATGCTCGCAAAAAACCAGCCATGAAGGCTTATTTTTTTGCAATGCCCCTGATTGCCCTTGAAGACAACAACGTGGTAGCGATTGAACAGCATATTATCTTTCGTATACTCAGATGTTAGGGTGGAAAAAATAATTTTCGACGTTACTTCTCTTTAGAGTCTAGTGTCAAGCCAAGTTGCCATCTGGTTAGGCCGTTAAATACGTTTTGCTTCAGGTTCTTATACTTGCCTGCAAGTTCCCAGAAGTCGTCCATTACGTCTTTTCGGCGTGAATCAAATGCTGAAGGGCACGGATTGTCCCACAATGGCAGTTCCCATTGCTTGACGCACTTTCGAATGACGTCTTTTTGAACCATCAATAAAGGACGTATAATAGTAAGATCGCCGCCAAAGAAATCTTCTTTTATCGACATACCGCGAACATTGCCTGCTTCGTATAAGTTCATCAGGAATGTTCCGACAAGGTCGTCGGCGTTGTGGCCGAAGGCAAGGTGGGTAAGATTGTACTGTTTGCACAGTTCAAACAGGCGTGTGCGGCGCTTCATGGCGCAGTAAAAGCACGGAGAGTTGTTACGGTTTATCTCGGAATGTGCATCCGGCCCGTCGGTGGTGGTCTCAATGTGGTACGGGATGCCGTGTTCGACAAGCCATGGAGCAAGCGGTGCGTGGCTTGCGTTGTCAAAGCCCGGGTTAACGTGCAGTGCCATCATTTCGAATGTGAACGGAACAATCTTCTGGCGATAGAGGAGTGTTCTCATCAGCACCCAGCTATCCATGCCGCCGGACATGGCGACGCCAATGCGTGCGCCGGGGTGAATCATTTCTGTTTGCTGCATAAGCTTGCCCGCGTTGCCTATGCATTGTTTTTGAACGTAGCTTAATTTTTCTTTTGCCATGGGTACTCCCGATCATGCTTTCGGTACGCTGTTTACTGTTTTTGCATTGTGCAGATGCAAAAATACAAGCGCCGAGTTGTGCAAGCTGATCTGTTCTATCTATATTGTCCCCGTTTTTGTCCGTAATCATGTTAACGGAGCGTATAGGGTTGTAGAGGCATTAACAGGGCGGCGCAGTATCGTGCAAGCACGATTTGCGTGCAACTGTCGGATAATGGGTGTAATAGTTAAAAGGGACTGTAATGGCGGGCAGGTATCTTGAATGAACAAAAGATGTGATGATGTATTGACAGACATTATACTGCAAAGTATACTGCAAAGCTTGCCGGATGGTCTGCGTTTTTTTTTATAGCTAAGTTCAGCAGGATGCCCCTGCAAACGCAGGCAGGCTTATTTTTGTGATGATTGCGATGGCGTCAAACGTTATCATTAATTAAACCGTTGACCGGTTGGTTATGAAAAGAACACTACTAGTAGCAATTGCTCTGCTCCTCCTTTCTGCCGGAGTCGTAGCAGGAGTACAAGAATATCAGCGCACTAATTCGTCGCGCGTGAGCAATGCTTCTTGGTTTACACAACCCTCTGAGGTTGTAGAGAAGATTGATCTAATAAATAACAGCGGCCATTTTTCTTTTATACGGGAAAAAGGACGCTGGTTTGTTTTGTTTAATGGAAAAAAATGTCTTGCCCGACAAGACGTTATTGAAAATTTATTCACGAAACTACGTGAAATGCCTCCACAAAATTGTGCTGAGGTAGAGCCTAAAAAGATACTCGAATACCGTCTGGACAACCCGAAAATTCGGATTACTTTATCCGGAGAAGAGCTTTGGCATCTCGGAGTTGGACGTGCGGCTGTTAGTGGCGAAGTCTTTTATGCCCGTAAAGGGAACGGTCAGGTCTGCATGATAACTCCGGAAGTTGTCACTTTGCTCGACCAGCCTGTTGCCACTTTTATTGATTCCCGACTGATTGCTGTTCCTTCAAGCCAGATTACTAAAATCCGGATGCAGGGGGAAAGCACAGGAACGTGGGAAATTGACCGTTCTGATGATGGATTTATCTTTTCGTATCCTGAAGCTCTTGTGAAGCATGCGGTAAATCAGAATTCAGCAGAACTGTTTATTCATACGCTCGTAAATGGTGGCGCTTCCTGCGAATCAGCAGGAGCACTGTTGGGAGCTGTGGCCGATTTTTCTATTTCTGTATGGCAAGACGGTGACTCCGACCCCACCACGATCGTTATTTTTAAGCGTGATGTGGAAAAAGGAGTGTACAAAGCAAAGGACAGTCGTCAGCCTGATCCTGTAGAGCTTTCACCGGAACTGGTAGCACAGTTGAAAGTTACTGCCTTTGCCTTGCAGGAAAAGCCTATTTTTGACGTAAATGTCGGCGAAGCGGTTAAGCAGAAGCTTTCCCGTATCGATGGCAAACAAGTACGAAATATTACCATCACGAAGACGACGGAAGGCTGGGTTGATGACCTGACCAACCAAGAACTTACAGGGATGGATTTGTTTATTTGGCGACTTGGAGAGATGCAGTATCAAAGCTTGCCGGTTCGTAACAGACCGGAGAGTGCACTGTTGTCACTGAGTTGGAATATTTATGCAGCGGAAGGCCTTCCGCTTGTAGAATTGTATTTCTATACCGACCCCGAACTTCCAGAAGGAGTTTGCTGGGTACGGTTGCAAAGGGAAAGCGTGTGGTACCCCGTGTCGAGCCAGTTGTTGCGCGACCTGCGGGCACGTCTTCCTTTTAATCAGTAACATTTTTGTTGAAAAAACGGCGTAGCCGCATTCATACATAAGGAGTCCTCAATGGCCCGCATTACAGTAGAAGACTGTCAGGAACGTGTAGATAACCGTTTTCTTCTTGTTCAGATGGCAATTAAACGTGTCCATCAGTTCCGTGAAGGCTACGAGCCTCTCGTTGATAGCAAGAACAAAGAAGTTGTAACTGCTCTTCGTGAAATCGCTGCAGGTAAAGTGCTTGCAACCGGTATTGATATGAAGATTGGTTACGAACAGGACGACGCTGAATAGTTCCTATGAGCCAGAGAGATTATTACGAGGTTCTCGGGGTTTCCCGATCATCCTCTGCAGACGAAATCAAACGTGCTTATCGTAAAAAAGCTATGGAATTTCATCCGGATAGAAACCCGGATAATCCAGAAGCTGAACAGAAATTTAAAGAAGCCTCTCAGGCTTACGAAGTTCTGCATGACGACGAAAAGCGCGGCCGTTATGACCAATTTGGTCATGCTGGCGTTGATGGCAATGGTTTTGGCGGCTTCAATAACGCAGAAGACATCTTCGGTTCTTTCGGAGATATCTTTGGTGACTTCTTCGGCTTTAACATGGGTGGCGGCTCTCGCGGTCCTCGTGCTCAGGCTGGAGCAGACTTGCGTTACAACCTGACTGTTTCGTTCCGTCAGGCTGCACATGGTGATGAAGTAACTCTGAAGATTCCTAAAAAACGTTTTTTGTGACGAGTGTGACGGTACCGGTGCAGCACCGGGTTCTTCCGTAGAAACATGTAGTCACTGTCACGGTTCCGGTCAGGTTCGCCAGAGTCAGGGACCTTTCTCTATTTCCCGACCATGTCCGGTATGTAGCGGCTCAGGACAGATTATTCCTAATCCTTGTCCTAAATGTCGTGGTGTCGGAATTGTTAAGGAAACAAAAGAACTTCAAGTAAAAGTTCCTGCTGGTGTTGATACTGGTAACCGTCTGCGCTTACGTGCAGAAGGCGAACCGGGCGTTCACGGTGGCCCTCCGGGTGATCTGTACGTTGTTCTCACCGTTGAAGAAGATAAAACTTTTGAGCGTCAGGGACAGCACCTGATCCTCAGCAGAGAAATTACTTTTGTTCAGGCTGCACTTGGCGACAAGGTAGAAATACCTACATTGGACGAGCCTATCACTATGGATATTCCGAAAGGAACCCAGAGTGGTGAAGTGTTCCGCATGAAGGGGTATGGCTTGCCAAACCTCGGTTACGGCGCACCTCAGGGTGATTTGATGGTGGAAGTCATCGTAAGAACCCCTATTAAGCTCTCTAAACGTCAGGAAGAACTGCTTCAGGAGTTCGCTGATCTTGAAGAAGAAAAGCCATTCTCCAAAGTTAAAAAAATGTTCAAAAAGGCCGGAAAAGCAATGGGAGTTGATTAATGGACGAGAAGAGTTTTTCCCACATGGACTCAGACGGTTCCATCACTATGGTGGATGTTGGCGATAAAGACGACACCCGCCGGACCGCAATTGTCCGGACTGTGGTTGAAGTCTCTTCTGCGACCCTTGATTTACTTCTCCGTGAGGCGTTGCCAAAAGGCGACGTGCTTACAACTGCTAAGGTAGCTGGTATTCAGGCTGCCAAACGCACTTGGGAACTTATCCCTTTGTGTCACCCGCTTTTTTTGAGCTATGTTGACGTACGTTTCGAAATCGATGAAGCACACCATGCTATCAAAATTGAAGCTGAAGCCCGCACTACGTCTCAGACTGGTGTAGAGATGGAAGCTCTTATGGCTGCTCAGACTGCTGCCATGACAATTTATGACATGTGTAAAGCTGTGCAAAAAGATATTATCATCCGCGATTGCCGTCTTGTTTACAAGGCCGGAGGCAAGAGTGGTGTGTTTCAGGCCGATTAATTGTACTGGACACAGGACAAAGAGTTAAAGCCCTTGCAGCAATGCAAGGGCTTTTTCTTTATATATCGCCATTGTAAATAATACAGTAATGGATGTTGACATAATATTGATAAGTCGATAGTAAAAACTATTACTATTAACAGGGGGTGCACATATGGCTGTACAGACACGTATGACCAAGCAGCGCAAAGTTATTTTAGAAGAGCTCTGCAAGGTTATTACCCATCCAACAGCAGATGAAGTGTACGACATGGTCAGACAGCGGTTGCCGCGCATTAGTCTGGGCACAGTGTATCGTAACCTTGATGTGCTTGCGGAGAGCGGAGATATTCTTAAGCTCGAACACGCAGGATCACAGAAACGGTTTGACGGTAATACAAATCCTCATGCTCATGTTCGTTGTGGCATTTGTGGTAAAGTAGGCGACGTGATGGACGTAGAGTACATCGCTTCTGCTGAGGGTGCTGTTGCGCCCGGTTTTACCATTCATGCAGCGTACATTGAGTTTGATGGTGTATGTGACGCTTGCCAGACTCACAATTAGTGCACATTCCGCAGGGTAGATGAGGTATCATCTACCCTTTTTCTGTGCATTGGTTACAAAAAAACGAACAATGAGGTTAACTCATTTGTTCGTTTTTTTATGCCCGCTGTTTTATGCTATCTTATCGGTAAATTTAGTAATGTAACTGTAAGCTGCGAGTAATATTTTTTTGTTACATCGACCTGTTCTTTTTTCTCGTGCTGGCTGCCGGTTGTGCAATCTTATGAGCAACTGATTTAAGTTGCTAAAGAAATGAGAAAAAATATAAATGGTAAAGAAAGAAGGATGCCAGTCGATTAGAAATAATTGGGGGCAATGGGTAATAAGCGATAGAAGGGGGATTCTGTATTTTGCGCATTTTCATGTTCTGCAGGGTAGGGGTCTGCTGAATCTGGGTACAGATGCACAAAATAGCGTAGCTTATATAACCCAAAGCCCCCTTAACAAGACGGCGATTTTGTCTTGCTAACAATGTGTGAATATTTATTGAGATGTCGGAAGGTTCGTAGGCAATTCATTCTTCCGTAAATTGTATATGAAAATTTAGTATAGCTCTTCAGGGCTGTAAACGGAGCTTTGTTCCATTTCTTCCTGAGTTTGCTTTTCACGCTGGCGTTCGGCTTGTCGGGCTGCGCGGCGTAATCGTGCTTCTTGTAGCCTTCGTTCTTGTGTGTGTGACTCAACCACAAGCGGCGGAATGGTAGTAGCCTTTTTGTCTGCATTCAGGGCAACAAATGTAAGATACGCAGAAGCCACGTGCCTGATTTTTCCAGTAAACAGGTCTTCAGACTCGACACGCACGCCAACCTCCATAGACTTTGAGCCTACAAAGTTAAGGCTGGATTTGAGCATCATCAGCTCACCAACGTGGACGGGCGCCTTAAATTCCATACGATCAATCGAAGCTGTAACTACAGAGCATCCTCTGGCATGGCGCATGGCGCATACAGCACCCGCCAAATCAATATGCTTAAGGATTACACCGCCATGAACATTGCCCGCGGCATTAGTGTCACCCGGTAGTGCGCGGTGTGTCATAAATGTTTCACTGCTGGCTACGCTTCGTCCTTTCATATAGTCTTCCTTACCTGAAATAGTTGGGGGTCTATATCTTTCTTTGCGCTTGTCGCAACACATCTACCTAATATCTTTTTATTTTCTAAATGCTGTCATAATGTTGAACTATAAAATATGCAAGAAATTCTGCAACGACGGTGTGTAACTCCTCCTATTATCTTTATCTAGTCACATGTTCAAGGGAACGATATGTTTCGGTTACCTCGAGTAGTAAAAAAATGTTGTATGGTGTGTTTCTAGTTTGTGTTGATTTTAATCAGTGCATATAAGTAGTCATATTGCGGGCTTCAATTGACCACACGGTGAGTTCAAGCCACTCGTAGTGCTATGTTTTGCTCTGAAATCTGTAAAAAAGTGTAGTATTATTATATTTGATATAACGATCAGATGTAGTTACTTACTAATGGTGCAGTGAATATCTGAGTATTGTTTTTATGTGATCTGTGAAGTAGTTATAGTACAGGCATGGCTAACACATATGTATGATGTTCTTAGTTAAAAGGTACTCAATAATGACCATTTGGACTAATGAAAATATTGTAGAAGAATATAGGCAGTGGGTTGAATCTACGGCAGGCTCCTTGGCTTTGCAGTCTAAAATGCGGCTCATTGTTGATCTCATTTCCGGATGGCCTCGTCGTGGGCGTCGCTTTCTTGAGGTTGGTTGCGCTACCGGATTGATGACAGAAATGTTTTATCATGCGGGCTTTGATGTGACCGGTCTGGATTGTTCTCCACTTATGCTCACAGAAGCCCAAGAGCTTTTGGGAAGACGGGCTGAGTTCTTTTTGGGCAGGGCTGAACATCTTCCGTTTGACGATAATCAATTTGATTACGTAGGCGTCGGCTCTGTACTGGAGTTTGTGGATGATCCGGAAGCTGTTCTTGCTGAAGCGCTCAGGGTTGCCTCCTGCGGCGTTGTGGTAACTGTCTATTCTAAATGGTCATTATATTACTTGTTGCGTAATCGCTCTCCTTCAGGGTGTGTGGAGCACAGGCGCTGGTTGAGTCCTTTTGCCATAGATAAAATGCTTCGCGAGTTGGTTGATATGGGTGAGATGACCCGTCGTTCTATCTTGCTTGGTCCTGTTTCCACATGGAAAGAAACCCCCGTGTGTGGCTGGATTAACTCCAGAATTATGCCTTACGGGCTTGGTGCGCTTTCCGGAATTTGTATCGATAAAAATGATACAAAAATGCCTATTCCTCTCAAGATTAAAAAAAGCAGGGCAAAACCTGCTATTTTGAATGCTTGTCGCACAAACCTTGCCGCTAGAAATCCAACTTCTACTTTTGACAAATAGGCAACTTTAGACTACCCAAAGCTGTTTCGGCACAATATTGTCGATACAGCTTTTTTTGTGTGCGAACAGCACCTCTTGTTTGCTACGATTTTGTGTTGTAGCACATGGAAAAAAATACAATTTTTTAGGAACGGGCATGAGTAAAGTAAAAAGAATTAAAGGTTTTGCGGATATGTTCTCTCCGGAGAGCGATACCTTTACCTTTATGGAAACTGTCGCACGCGATGTTTTTAGTAGCTTTGGCTATAAAGAACTGCGTACGCCAATTATTGAGCGTACCGAGCTGTTCAAACGAACCATTGGCGATGATACAGACGTAGTACAGAAAGAAATGTACACTTTTGATGACCGCAAAGGTCGTTCTCTTACTATGCGTCCGGAAGCTACCGCCGGTGTTATGCGTGCGTACATTGAAGGCAATGTGAACGCATCTGAGCAGATTTCAAAGCTCTTCACCTTCGGTCCAATGTTCCGGTACGAACGTCCACAGAAAGGACGTATGCGCCAGTTCCATCAGATCAACTGTGAGTGCCTCGGCCCTGACGAGCCGCATGCGGATGCAGAAGTAATCCTCATGCTCATGACCTTTCTTACAAAGATCGGTCTTAAAGAGCTTGAACTCGAGGTTAACTCCCTTGGTTGTCGTGAGTGTCGTCCTAAATACAACGAAGCGCTGCGCACCTTCCTTGCGAATCTTAATAAAGAAGAGCTTTGCGAAGACTGCCGCCGTCGTATGGACACCAACCCGCTTCGCGTACTCGACTGTAAGGTTCCTGCCTGTAAGGCATTAACTGAGAACGCTCCGACAATTATTGAACACACCTGTGACACCTGCCGTACGCACCACGACAAAGTGCTTTCTACGTTACGTGCCGCTGATGTGACATTTACACAGAATGACCGCCTTGTTCGCGGTCTTGATTACTACAACCGTACCACTTTTGAAGTTGTGTCCAACGCTATCGGCTCTCAGAGCTCTGTAGCGGGTGGTGGCCGTTACGACGGACTCATCAAACAGCTTGGTGGCGCAGATGTTCCAGGTATCGGCTTTGCGTGCGGTATGGAACGTCTTGCTCTCATGCTTGGCGAACGAGAAGTGGAACAGCCTGATTTCTATATTGCTATTCTTGATGAGAACGGCCTTGAAGACGGCCTTATGCTTGCGCAGTCCTTGCGTCTGGCAGGCAAAAAAGGTGATGTAAGCTTTGCTTCTAAATCAATGAAAGCACAGATGCGTCAGGCTGGTAAAAAAGGTGCTCGCAAAGCCCTTATCCTTGGCGGAGAAGAGCTTGCAGCTAAGACTGTTGTAGTGAAAGATATGGAAACCGGTGAGCAGATCACAGTTTCTCAATCCGAACTTATTGAGCATATCTAATATAATCAGATGCAGTAAATAACGGACGGCACATAATGGTGCCGTTCGACTTTTTCCGTAGTCTGGTAACACCATTCGTGTTGAACCCTAACCTTTGGACAGCGCTGCTGTCTTTAATGCATTTTTAAAGGAAACGAGAATGAGCGATCAAAATCTGGATATTCAGCAGGACCATCAGCAGTACATAGAGCCTCTTAATGGATGGGTTCGCACCCATAATTGCTGCGAGCTGAATGCCAATAATATCGGCTCTGAAGTATGCCTGATGGGTTGGGTGCAGTTCCGTCGCGATCATGGTGGCCTGATTTTTATCGACCTCCGTGACCGTAGAGGTCTTACTCAAGTAGTATTCAGCCCGGACGTGAACGCAGAAGCTCACAAGCTTGCGCACATCCTGCGTACTGAATACGTTGTTGCTATTAAAGGTGAAGTTCGTCATCGCCCTGAAGGCATGACCAACACCAGCATGGTAACTGGCGAAGTTGAAATCTATGTAACTGATTGGAAATTGCTTAACACTGCTAAAACCACTCCGTTTCAGATTGAAGACCGTGTAGACGCATCCGAGAACCTTCGTCTCGAATACCGTTACCTTGACCTTCGTCGCCCTAAGCTTGCAAACAACTTTATCATTCGTAACCGCGCTGCTCAGGCAATTCGCCGTTACCTTGACGAACAGGATTTCCTCGAAGTGGAAACTCCGTTCCTTACTAAATCTACTCCTGAAGGCGCACGTGACTTTCTCGTACCGAGCCGTGTAAACCAGGGTGAATTTTACGCACTTCCACAGTCTCCGCAGATTTTCAAACAGCTGCTTATGACTGCGGGCATGGATCGCTATTACCAGATCGTTCGTTGTTTCCGTGACGAAGATCTTCGTGCTGACCGCCAGCCTGAATTTACACAGGTTGATATCGAAATGAGCTTTGCTGACGAAGTACAGGTTCAGACTATGGCAGAAGGTCTTGTTGGACGTGTGTTTAAAGAATGTCTCGATGTTGATGTTCCAAGCACATTCCCACGTATGACTTACGATCAGGCAATTGAAGATTACGGTCTTGATAAGCCGGACACCCGTTTTGACCTGCGACTTAAAGACGTAAGCCATGTTGTAAAAGACTCCACCTTCCGTCTTTTCTCCACTGCAGAGCTTATTAAAGCAATGCGTATCCCGGGTGGTGCTGTTCTTTCCCGTAAGGAAATTGACCAGTACACTGACTTCGTAAAAATTTACGGTGCTCAGGGTCTTGCTTGGATCAAAATTAAAGAAGGCGAATGGCAGTCCCCGATTGCTAAATTCCTCTCCGATGACGAACGTAAAGGTCTTACCGAAGAACTCGGTCTTGAAGTTGGCGATATCGTATTCTTCCAGGCTGGCGCTGCTGACATGGTTAACAACGCTCTTGGTAACCTGCGTGTTGAAGTTGCAAAACGTTTCGAACTTATTCCAGAGAACACCTACAACTTCTTGTGGGTAACTGACTTCCCTCTCTTCGAATACGATGCAGACGAAAAACGCTATGTAGCTTGTCACCACCCGTTCACCTCCGCTCAGGATGGCGAAGAGAACGTAATGGTAACAGACCCTGCTAACGCAAAAGCACGTGCGTACGACCTCGTACTTAACGGCTGTGAAGTAGGCGGCGGTTCTATCCGTATGCATAACCGTCAGCGTCAGGAAGAAATGTTCTCCGCGCTCGGTTTCTCCAAAGAAGAAGCAGAAGAGCAGTTCGGTTTCCTTATGGAAGCATTTGAGTACGGCGCTCCACCACACGGCGGCATCGCTTTTGGTCTTGATCGTCTCGTTATGATTCTGACCAACTCAGCGTCCATCCGCGACGTTATTGCTTTCCCTAAAACTCAGAAAGCTACTTGTGTGCTTACCAACGCACCATCTGCTGTTTCTAATAACCAGCTGCGTGACTTAAGCTTGCGTTTGCGTGAAGTTAAAACAGAAGCTGCTGAATAGCAGGACAGAGTTTGCCCGCGTTTAGCAGGCATACGATAGAAAAATAAAAAGGCAGGAGCGTAGTGATGCATCTACGCTTCTGCCTTTTTGTTTACTGTGTCGATCTACGCCACAGCAAACGAGGAGTTTGCACTGCCCCGATGGGGGGATGGAGCAGTTTCAACGGAATGAAGGAGAGAGGTGTTCGTTTGCGTAATCACCATTGGTGAATGAACGTATAGTCATCAAACGCCATGCTTACGTGACATTCAACACATCGTTTGATTTTACCTTCCTCAATAACGGTTCCGTCCGGCTCATACTCAACCCAAAACCAATTTCCAGCGGAAGGGGCGTAGTTTTTGCGTTTTTGCATGAGGTTTATGGTAAGGAGTGTTTTTCCGTCTTTATCGAAGTTTTCCATTATGACAATGGAACCTTCTTCTGCTTGGTAAACTGATTCTTCTGCAATTCTATTTGGATAAATTTGAACTCGAGGTCCGTGGGGTGGTGCGGCGTCCTTCATGCCGACTACATCGTCAAACTGGTCCCATTTTTTATAGGGATCAGTGATATTGATGTATTGCCAGATTTCCGCAGCACTAGTCATCGGAGGCAATGGACCTTTAGCAGGTTGCAACAATGTTGAACATGCGGTGAACAGGCACAAGAAGCAGATGAAGCAAGCAAAAATAATCCATTGTTTCATGACAAACCTCCGACGTCGTCGAATAATCTAAATGTGATATAGCTCATCCAGTATGCAATGTGTCTTATTACTTGTTGATTTTTGTCTTATATTTATTATATACTGCCCGATCCTTTTATAATGCGATTCGGTTAGAATGTTGCAGAAGCAAAATCGACCCCAAATTGCAGTGCTTTTGCGCGTTCATCAGTATCCATTCTCCAATGTACACGGAATCCTTCGTCCGTAGTCGTGAATCCTGCATCCACAAGCTGTGCAAGCATCTCTTTCGCTGCTTCACCGCTCCAGCCATACGATGTAAATGCACTTGCTTTTTTACCCATAAATTTGAGACCCCGAAATTCTTCCAGCAGCGCAGACAGGCTTGATAGCGGCCCTTTGTTAAATGTCGGCGATCCCATCAAGACAGCTTTAGAGCGAAAAACTTCTGTCAGTATGTCGTTCTTATCCGCTTTGGCAGCATGAAAGAGCTTAACCTGCGTAGCAGGGCTGTGTTGCAATATTCCGCGAGCAATAGTTTCTGCGATTACTTTTGTAGAGTTGTACATCGAGTCGTAGATGATAGTTATCTGATCTTCCTGATATGCATCACACCATTGCAGGTATTGTTCTATGATCTGTTCAGGATTTTTCCGCCACAGGATACCGTGGCTTGTTGCAATCAACTCAACAGGCAATGCCGTAGCAAGAAAGTCCACAATGCGATTTTTTATGATCGGGCTGAACGGGGTGAGGATATTTGCGAAGTATTTAATAGCTTCTTCATACAATGTGCATTGATCCGCCAAATCGTTAAATAACAATTCGTGCGCATAGTGCTGCCCAAACGCATCGTTAGAAAAGAGAATGTTCTTACCGGAAAGGTGCGTCATCATTGAGTCTGGCCAGTGCACCATAGGGATAGGCTGGAAGGTAAGGGTGTTTTTCCCGAGGCTCAGCGTGTCGCCAGCGCTAACAGGGCGGAAATTCCAGTCCTGATGATAGTGTCCCGGAAGCGACATGGTGGCTTGTTTGGTGCAATAAATAGGTGTGTCGGGGATAAGTTTCATTAAGGCCGGTAACGCGCCGCTATGGTCAGGTTCTGCGTGATTACAGATGATGTAATCTATCTTGTCTAAGTCGATCTCCAGCTGGAGGTTAGCGACAAATTCATCAGCATAAGGTTCCCACACTGTGTCCACTAACGCGGTCTTCTCATCTTCAATGAGGTACGCATTGTATGACGTCCCCTTATGCGTGGAATATTCTTTCCCGTGTGCAGTCCGGATTTCCCAGTCAATTTTGCCTACCCATGAAACACCATCAACTACTTTTTTACGCATGATCTCTCCTGCTTATATTCAATTGCAAGTGAGTGTAGCATGGTTGCAAACTGGGTTATTTGATATTTGCTGTTGATTGGGTTGAAGCTTTTTTCTGTCTCCGACAGATCTTCGATGTGCCTCCGGCGGGTCTCCGACGGGCAAGGGCGCTGCCCTGCACCCGCAAGGGGGACGCCCCCTTGACCGCGATTTTGTTGCGATGGTCATTTTACGAATAAAGTTTTCACGCGGCTTAATCCCACTGACTTGAACGATGTACGAGCATAGTTCAATTTACTAGAAAAATACCCCTTAGTGATTCGAGTAAGTGGCAATTAAGCCGCGTGAGAACGTAATAAACGGGCATGCATCGCATAATAAAAGTTTTAGGAAAGGGGTCTGGGGGAGAACCCTTTTCCAAAAGGGTTTCCCCCAGCCGCCGGAGGCAAAAAGTAATTATAAAAAAAGTCCCACTGATAAGCGCCGCCGGAGGCTCATCGAAGATCTGTTAGAAATAAGAATAAAAAAAAAGCCGGAACGCAATGCGTTCCGGCTTTGATGCTGTGCTGTTCGGAGCGAGGGTTAGTCGCCGAGGCCGAAGTGAGCTGCCATGAATGGACCGAAGAAGATGCCATCGTCGTCGAGGTCTTCTTCGATACGGAGGAGCTGGTTGTATTTAGCGAGACGGTCGGAGCGGGAGAGGGAGCCGGTTTTAATCTGACCAGCGTTAACTGCCACAGCGAGGTCTGCGATAAAGCTATCTTCAGTTTCACCGGAGCGGTGAGAAATAACTGTAGAGTAAGCAGCGCCTTTAGCCATTTCGATGGTGTCGAGGGTTTCGGTAAGAGTACCAATCTGGTTAAGTTTAATCAGAATGGAGTTAGCGCAACCTTCTTCGATACCTTCAGCAAGGATTTCAGGGTTGGTTACGAAAATGTCGTCACCAACGATCTGAGTGGAAGGAAGGCGATCTGTAAGAAGCTTCCAGCCTTCCCAATCCTGTTCTGCAAGGCCATCTTCAATGGAGATGAGCGGGTATTTTTCAGTAAATGCTGCGAGCCATTCAACCAATTCTTCAGAAGTAAGGGTTTTGTTCTCGCCAGCAAGAACGTACTTGCCGTCTTTGTAGAATTCAGAAGCAGCAGCGTCGATGGCAAGAGCAATTTCTTTACCAGGAACGTAGCCAGCAGCTTCGATAGCTTTCATGATGTAGTCAAAAGCTTCTGCATGGCTTTCGAGGTTAGGTGCAAAGCCACCTTCGTCACCAACGGAAGTAACGTGACCGTCGTTGGAGAGAAGTTTCTTCAGTGCGTGGAATACTTCTGCGCCCATGCGGAGTGCTTCTGCAAAAGTAGGAGCACCGATCGGCATGATCATGAATTCCTGAATATCAAGGTTGTTTGGTGCATGTTCGCCACCGTTGATGATGTTCATCATTGGTACTGGAAGCACTTTAGCGTTGATACCACCGAGGTACTGGTACAAAGGCTGGCCGAGGAAGCTAGCGGATGCACGTGCAACTGCGAGAGAAACACCGAGCATTGCGTTAGCGCCGAGGCGTTCTTTGTTTTCAGTGCCGTCGAGTTCGAGAAGGATGTTGTCGATGTTAACCTGACGGGTTGCGTCGAGGCCGATAATGCCTTCAGCAATTTCGCCCATTACGTTGTTAACAGCAGTCTCAACACCTTTGCCGAGGTAACGGTTCATGTCACCGTCACGCAGTTCAAGCGCTTCACGGGTACCGGTGGATGCGCCGGATGGAACTGCAGCACGGCCGGAGTGACCGGATTCGAGGGAAACTTCAACTTCGATGGTAGGATTGCCGCGGGAATCCAAAATCTCTCTTGCCCAAACGGAAACAATAGTACTCATTCTATAACTCCTTGTAGTCCGACCGATTTGGCCGTTCTTTTCTGACAAATAGTATAAAAACGATGGTGACTCGGCTCGTTACCGGATGCCACTTTCCAAATATAACAACCGCAGACCTTCCATGAGGAGGTCAGAGCGGACGTGATCAAAACATGATGTGACGCGTGCAATGTCTTTAGCGAAGCCGCCGGTTGCAACAACCTGCAAAGGGGCTTCAAGCGTATGTGACAGACGTTCGCATAGTCCCTCTGTCATTGCCGCAAAACCGAAAATAAAGCCGTGATTAATACTGGTGGATGTGCTGCGACCAAAAACAGGCATGTCGCTGTGCACTTCCAAGCTGATCTGTGGAAGTTTGGCAGTATTGCTGGCCAGCGCAGAGGCGGCAGACTTAACACCGGGACATATCAGACCGCCAAGATAGGCGTTGTCCTGCACGCAGTCAAAGGTAGTTGCAGTACCAAAATCTACAGAAACAATAGAGCGGGCATCAGGATACAGCTTGCGGGCAGCGTACGCACCCACGAGACGATCCGCGCCGACCTGTTCAGGTCGTGTGTACCGATTTTCCAAAGGAATGGGAATATCTTCCGGCGCAAGCAAGAGCCTTTGATTAAGGTAACGCTTGACGGCATTGCGGATAATAGGGTTCATATCCGGTACAACGGAGCTACCAATACATGCCGTAATTTCGTCGGGAGAAATAGACATGTGGGAGAGGACGTCTACGATGCGAAACCCGATAGAATCCGAAGTCTGGTGCGGGTCTGTGGGTAAGACATATGTTGTAGCGAGATCTTCTCTTTGTGTAATACCAATTTTAATATTGGTATTACCAATATCGAATAATAGAACAGTGTTAGTCATATTTCCTCTGGTTGAATCTCAACGCCTGAGCATGCAATCTAGAGCTTTTGAACATCTATTGGGTAAAATATAAAATATTTTTGCCATTTATAACACGCTCGCTACCGGCATTTTGTATTCAGATTCCATCCGAATACAGGCAATACATAGTAGTATACAGTGTGGTATCTACATATTATTAGAAACCGCGCAAAACACACACACGGAATAAAGAGCCGTGCGTTGTTTCGTTGGCAAAAGTGCTGTGTGGTTTTCAGGCCACCGCATTGCTGTTTATACATGGTCTTGCCATGCACTCTACTGCGCCAACGACTTGTGCTGTAGCGGCACGTACCCCCTTTGATAGAATAAAACAAGAGAACAAAAAAGAGAAAAAACAAATAAAGCTGCATGAAACAGTTTACAATGTTCCTGTAGCGCATTTTGTAAGGAGATTTAATGCAAGCTGCTGCTCTCATTCCTGCTCCAGATGCTCTTCCAATTGCTGCTGGTTGGCTGGAAGGACTTCTGATTATTACTTTCGCTTTGCACATTCTTCTAGTGAATACAGTTCTTGGTGGAGCTATTGTCTGCTCAGTACGTAGCGTTGTAAGCAAAAACAGCCTTTCTATCAAAAAAGTCTCCAAAGTATTGCCTTCGCTTTTCGCGCTTGCTGTAAACTTAGGAGTCGCTCCTCTCTTATTTGTTCAGATGTTGTACGGTCAATACATGTACACAAGCTCTATTTTGATGGGTGTGTACTGGCTAAGCGTCGTTTTTCTGGCGATCATCGCGTATTATGCACTCTATGTTTTTGCCGGACGGTACGGCGGACATTCTAAATTTTCCTTATCTATTTTTCTAAGCAGTGCTGCCATGCTGTGTATTGGGCTTGTGATGTCAAATAATATGACGCTCATGCTCCGTCCCGACGTGTGGTCTGCGTACTTCGCATCTCCGGACGGCACGATCCTTAATTTTGATGATCCGACTATGGGGTTGCGTTATCTGCATGTTGTGGTTGCTTCTATTGCCGTGGGCGGACTGGTGTTAGCCTTGGTTGCTCGTTATAAAATGGCACAAGAATCTCCAGAACTTGCTGTTCAAGAAGAACGGTTGGGGCTGAACATTTTCCTTTTTGCTTCTCTGGTACAGATACTCGTCGGTGTAACGTTGTATTTTGCCCTGCCTGCGCATGTACATGCGCTCTTTTCCGGCGGGTCTGAATTTTATACAGGTTCTCTGCTTATAGCGCTGGCATTTGTTGCCATGCTACTGTTTCAGGCTGCTGCCCGAAACTTGTATGGAACCATCACAGCACTCGTATTCACCGTGCTGGTTATGGCAGGCTTGAGGGCTCTTATCCGCAAAGCCATGCTTGATCCATACGGTGGAATAGCGGCTCTTCCTGTTCAGGCTGAGTATTCTCCGTTCCTGATGTTCATCATCTCTCTTACGTTCGGGCTTGTTGCCATTGCGTACATGATCAAACTTGCAATGCGTAGCAACGAGGAAGCATAGTATGGAATATCCAGTCTGGTGGCTCCCATCTTTTTCTGGCGGTTTTATGATCGCCTGCATGGCAGTTTTTCACGTTTTCATTGCGCATTTCGCTGTTGGCGGCGGTTTCTTTCTCGTACTGACAGAGCGCAAAGGGTATGCGGAAAATAACCCGAAGATTGTCGAGTACGTTAAACGCCATACAAAATTTTTCCTTCTGCTCACAATGGTAGCAGGTGGCATGACCGGTGTAGGCATATGGTTCACCATCGGATTGCTTTCGCCTGCCGCAACGTCTGTGCTGGTGCATAGGTTCGGTTTCGGCTGGGCAACGGAGTGGGTCTTTTTCCTTTGTGAAGTCGTTTCGCTGCTTATCTACCATTATCGTTTTGGAAAAATGTCCCGCCGGGATCATCAGATTATTGGTTGGTTTTACGCACTGTTCGCATTTCTGTCTTTGTTCGTAGTCAACGGCATCATCACAATGATGCTCACTCCGGGGAAGTGGCTCGAAACGCAATCGTTCTGGGATGGCTTCTGGAATCCAACGTTCTGGCCTTCTCTTTCATTACGTTTTGCTATCTGCCTTATGCTTGCAGGGCTTTTTGCCTTGGTGACTGCGTATCGTCTTAAAGATGAGGAAATACGCGAGCAGATGATTCGCTACGCCGTCCGGTTTGTAGCATTCCCGTTCGCACTTCTTTGCGCGAGTGCAGTCTGGTACATTATGGCGCTCCCAGAAGCGCAATTTACCATGATTCTGACTAAATCTGCACAGACTCCGCAGTTGGTAAAAGTCTTCTTGCCGCTCTCAGCCGCGCTGCTCGCCGGAGTTCTTACATTTGCCTACATAACACCGCAGTCTGTGCGTCCTGCGCTCCTCGCTGTGCTTCTTGTGGTAGGTCTCGGACAAATTGGTATCTTCGAGTGGATTCGTGAGGCAGGGCGTCGCCCGTACATTATTCACGGGTACATGTGGTCAAACTCTGTGCATGTTGATCTAACGGATGAAATTCGTGAAAACGGTATGCTGGCCTATGCAAAGTGGATTGATACCAAAGAAATAACCGACGAAAATTTACTTAAAGCTGGTGAAGAGCTCTATCGAGTTCAGTGTATGAGTTGTCATAGTCTAAATGGGCCAATGCTTGCGACAGAAACTGGTGCAGCAGGGCTAACACGCGAAGGCTTGATTGCTCAGTTTAACGGGCAAGGTAAGTTGCGTGAATTTATGCCTCCGTTTCTCGGTAACGACGCCGAGCGAAAGGCTGTTTCTGCATACATTGCCTTTATTCTGGGCAAACCTCTTGAAGAAGCAGCGGCCAAACTCCCGCATGAAGAAGACGTTGCCCTACCTGCGTTTAATCCAGAGGACGCAGAGTATGTTCTCGTGGCATGGGCAACAGAGGGTATGAACACCATATCCGATAACTATTCTAAATTTACCATGCAGATCCCCGGTTCAACCATTCGTGCGCAATTGTTCCTGCGCGACGACATTCCGGAAATAGTAACTGAAGACGTGACCCTGACGTACAGAATCGAGAAAGACTTTTCTACGCCATCCGAGCATGTAACATTCTGGAAGTATGCCAAGGAGCTTACAGGAAAGGATTTACCGCCGGACACAGGAACCTGCGAAACCAATCTTATAGGCACCTTTAAGGTCGATGAGGAAAACAGAGCATTCGTCGCCTGTTCTCTGCCAATATTCCCGTACTCAAATGATGGAACCGTGAACCCATACCCATTGTTAACAGTAGAAGCGCGGACTTCAGATGGCAAACTCCTTGCCGTCACCAAGGTCGCCGTGCCTATTTCAACAGAATGGGGTTGTCGTAATTGCCACGATGGAGCGTGGCGCGTAGCTGATACCGCAGGGATTTCCAATAAAACTGCGGACAACATTCTTGCAGCGCATGACAAAATTAATGGAACCAGCCTCGCAGAAAAAAGTGAACGAGGCACTCCGCCTAAGTGTCAATCTTGTCACGAGTCCACCCGCACAGGCGATGCCGGCAAAAAACAGATTCTCGGGTTCTCAGCAGCCATCCACGGTTGGCATGCAAACTATCTTGCAGAGCGTGACGATATTACATGCGAGAGCTGTCATCCAGCCGCACACAATACCGATACGCAGGGAATGCGCGGGTTACACGTTGATCGAGATATTACCTGCACAAACTGCCACGGAACAATCGAAGATCATGCGCTAGGGTTACTCAAAGCAGAAGATCAAAAAGGCAAGCCTCGGGCAAAGCTGCTCATGGCGAATCTTATTCCGCGAGCATCAGCGACTCTCGATGAAGTTCAGCCACGCGAAGCATGGCAAAATCAGCCCGATTGCAGCGCATGTCATACATTCTTTGAGTCACCGGACAGCGATGCATCTGCCGCCAACCAATGGACAGAGGACGCGCAAAGTCTTTTCAAAAACAGAAAAGACGATCTGGAAGCCGTTATGTGTCAAGCATGCCACGGCACAGCGCACGCTCTCTACCCAGCTGACAACGGATACGGCGAGTCGCGAAACAACATCGCGCCAATGCAGTACCAAAAGTTTGCAGCGCCGCTCGGTGCCGAGGACAATTGTGTGTGTCACACAATGGAAATGAGCATGTACGATTCTGCGCATCATCCGATTGTTGAAAAGTAGTAGAGTGGGAGAGTTGTTTTTTTGCCTCCGGCGGCTGGGCTGGAAACTGTTTCACTGTCTTTATCCGTAATCTCTCGTACCTCGAGAACGACTAAAGCTTGCAAGTTTCCCCCCAGACCCCCCTTCAAACTTTTTATTATGCGAAATGCGCACGTAGATTAATTTCTCACGCGGCTTAACTCCACTGACTTAAATAACAAAAGAAGGGCTGTCCTAAATAATTAGGACAGCCCTTTTCTATTTCGTGAAAGGTAGTGAAGCGTAAGCCGCGAGGCTACATAAGCGATAAGCCTACCTCGCAAATAAAAGTTTTTGGAGAGTCCAGAGAAGCCTTTTTTCAATAGCGGTAGCCGTTCTCGAAGAATGAGAGATTACGGATAGCGACAGTGTAACAGGTTCTTTGGCCGCCGGAGGCTCGTCGAAGACCCGCCAGAGGCAATACCTACTACCAAGCAATTGGTATGCGGACTTTTTGTTTCGCCTTGTTGGTAAAGAGCAGATACCCGTGTTCTTTGCCGTAGAGGTAGATGTCGCGAGTTATGCGAACATCGGCTTCGCAGTAGGTTGCGATTTCCTCGATTTTTCCTTCTTTCCACCATTTGAGTGCTTGAAGCCCGTCGGCAGACTTGGGTGCATTGAGCGTCGCTGACCCGAGGTTGTCGAGAGATACACGGTAGTTTAGTCGCTTGCGGATTTCGTCGAGTAAATCAAGCGTTGGCAAGGACTGTAGATTGTAGTCGGCGTAGGCTGAAAGTACTTTGTAATCGAACCGGATGATGTTGAATCCGATGATGCAGTCGTAGTCTTTAAGATGCTCGAGTAGCTCGGGCATGTCTTCTTCCATGTAATGGATAAATTTGTCTTCTTTGGAATCGTAGAGCACTGCGACGGATACTCGCATGAGCTCGGCACGGTTCCATCCGCCGACTTCTTGCGCTGAACGCTGCGTTTCGATGTCGAGTACAGCGTAGCGGGCGGGAGTTGTTATGTCGCGCGGTTCGGTTTGAGTTTTTGAATCCGAAGTTTGTGCTGGTGTTATGGTGTTTCCAGCTTCGGCTGTGAGCACTTTGGGCGCGATACGCGAGGGTGGTGCTAGTGGCTGGGGCAATGGCTCCACTTCAAAGATTTCGTCTGCTGGCGGGGTGAAGAATCCCTTTGCCATTTCTTCGAGGAGAAAAATGCTTCCAACTTTATCGATTGGTCGGTTACCAGAGCCACATTTGGGAGAATGCACACAGCTTGGACAACCGAGTTCACAGCCACAGTCGCGAACAGCAGCGAGAGTGCGTTCAAAAATTTCATGCGCCATGGTGAATGCGTGCCTTGTTAACCCTGCGCCGCCTTCCATTCCGTCGTAAACAAACACTGCTGGCTTGCCTACCTGCGCATGCATGGGGGTTGAAATGCCGCCGAGATCGTTGCGGTCTGTGAGTACGAGAATCGGTAAGATTCCGATCATTGCGTGCTCTAGCGCGTGGATTGATCCCATAAAATGTAGAAATTCGTTTTCAACATTACGTTGAACGCCAAGTGGTACTTCAAACCAGATGCCTTCTGTTTCAAATACCAGCGGTGGAAGCTCTAGCGGGGTAATGCCGAGAAGCTTGCCGCCTTGTACGCTTCGCTTTTCGAACCCGCTGATGATTTCCGTAACGCGCAGCTTGCCGAAGCATAAGCGGGTTCCCCAGACGAGCGTCTGGTCTATGACCTCTAAAATTTCTGTGCTCTTGTTGCAGCGGGTGCGTGTGTAATAGTTCACGCGACCTTTTTTCGCTTTGGCTGTACGGGTAGCAAAATCAAGCTCAGTTATCGACCAAGTTTGGCCTTTATGTAGATAGACTGCGCCGGGGTGTGTTTCTTTGAAGGCTTTTACTCCATCGACGCTGCCGATGATGGTGCCGTCTTCAGACTCAATATGAAAATTGTTTCCAGCGCCGCGGAGATCAACATGTCTATGCGGGCGCTTTTTTGCCGCAAAAATTGTTGTGCCTTCAGCATCCCGCAAAAGAAGACCGCACTGTTCTAATTCGTGCACGGCTGCTACGACTTCCGGTTCCCGCATCCATTCCTCAGAAGTTCGCAGAGTCAGTTCTGCTGCGGCACATTCGAGGTGGCGTCTTAGGATCACGGGGTTGTGCGGGTTCAAAACAGCACATTCCGGTGGACGTGAGAAAAATTCTTTAGGGTGCCGCATGAAGTATTGATCGAGCGCATCCTCGCCAGCCACAAGCATGACCGCAGATTCTTGATTCTTACGTCCAACTCGTCCACCACGCTGCATGGTCGACATAATGGAACCGGGGTAGCCCACTAGAATACACAAATCGAGCGCACCGATGTCGATTCCAAGTTCCAAGGCACTGGTGGAAATTACTGCGAGAAGTTCACCACTGGCCATTTTTTGTTCAACTTCCCGACGTTCTTCAGGCAGGAAACCCGCACGGTAGGCGGAAATTCTGTCTTTGAACGCACCGGACTTTTGTCCGGCCCACATGCTAATGAGTTCGGTCATCTTGCGCGATTGCGTGTACACAATCGTGCGCATATTGCGCATCAATGCGGATTTGAGCAAAGAAATGGCGGCTGAAGAAGGACTTTGATGCGGGTCCATAAACACGAAATGGCGTTTACCTTGCGGCGCACCGCTTTCAGTGATTACGGTAGGTGCAATGCCTGTAAGGTTTTCACATAGCTCCGCAGGGTTTCCCACAGTTGCCGAGCAGAAGATAAAGGTCGGGGTAATTCCGTATTGTTTACATACGCGGAGCAATCTGCGGAAAAGTTGCGCCATGTGAGAGCCCATAACGCCGCGATATGTGTGTACCTCATCCACAACAATAAATTGCAGGGAGGCCAGAAATTCAATCCACTGCTCGTGATGCGGCAGAATAGAAAGGTGCAGCATCTCCGGATTCGTCATGAGTACGGTAGGTGGCTTTGTGCGAATTTTTTTGCGGAAATGTGGCGTGGTGTCGCCATCATAAATAGCAGCTTCCGGTCGAGCCTCTTTAGGCCAATGCGCGGTCAGGGATTTAAATGTTTTTAACTGATCCTGCGCCAATGCCTTTAACGGAAAAAGATACAGCCCGCGCGCATCAGGATCTTGTAAAAATCGCTCAATGACAGGCAGATTGTATACCAGACTTTTGCCACTTGCTGTCGGTGTAGCTACGACAACGTGTCTACCCGCTCGGATATGATCTGTTGCGAGAGTTTGATGCGCGTAAAGATATTTTATGCCCTGCATTGCGAGCATATCTTTAATTGCCTGCGCCCACGGGCGGCGGTTTTCTGCGTATTCGGCATCAACATCAGGCAGCACTTTATGAAACACCACCTGATCACCAAGACGCTCTGATTTGCGCAACGCGTCAACGTATTCCGCGACTATATCCTTATCCTCTTGCATAAGTCCGACCATGCTGTGCACCCTCTGTAAAGTCAATCTGCAAACTGTGAAATGGCAGCAAAAAACAGTCAGACTATCTTTCATGATATTTGAAAGACAAAAAATAGCTGTAACAGTTTGGTTTTCCGCTTATTTTCTCTCTCCTTAAACATATAAGACAATGCTTGCAAAGCGAGGGTATTTCTTTTAGGAACTACGCAAAAGAGAGCAATAATCAGGAGAGAGTGATTATGAGATTAAGACATTTGTTGCTA
Organism: Halodesulfovibrio sp. MK-HDV; assembly: GCF_009914765.1. Taxonomy (NCBI): domain Bacteria; kingdom Pseudomonadati; phylum Thermodesulfobacteriota; class Desulfovibrionia; order Desulfovibrionales; family Desulfovibrionaceae; genus Halodesulfovibrio; species Halodesulfovibrio sp. MK-HDV. Next base: position 185,950 of record NZ_WYDS01000005.1, read on the forward strand.
CTGCTTTCTGCAGTAGGAATTCTTTTTGTTACAGCGCCAGCATTTGCTGCTGACTCAAGCAAAGGCGCTGCTAACTCACAACTTTTTGGATTTTGGACATTGGTTCCGCCGCTGGTAGCAATCATCCTTGCATTTATCAGCCGTAACGTAGTGCTGTCCTTATTCCTCGGTGTATTTTCCGGCGCAATGATGCTTGAAACCAACGGCATGGACATTTACCACGGCCTGCTTGGTTCCTTCCAGCGTGTTTCCCTCGAAATTCTTGGCTCATTAGCTGATTCATGGAACGCTGGTATCGTACTCCAGTGTCTTGCAATCGGTGGTCTTATTGCGGTTGTATCCAAAATGGGTGGTACACTCGCAGTAGCAGAGGCGCTTGCTAAAAAAGCAAAAGGCCCTCGTAGTGCCCAGTTCTTCACATGGGTTATGGGTTTGGTTATCTTCTTTGATGACTACGCAAACTCACTGACCGTTGGCCCTATCATGCGTCCGGTTACTGACCGTATGCGCGTATCCCGCGAAAAGCTTGCATTCATCATTGATGCTACAGCAGCTCCAATCGCCGGTATCGCACTTATTTCTACTTGGGTTGCGTACGAAATTGGTCTTATCAAAGACGGTTTCGAACAGATTGGTATTCAGATGAACGCATACGGTGCTTTCGTTGAAACCATCCCATACCGCTTCTACAACATCTTTATTCTGTTCTTCGTACTCGCAGGCATTATGCTGCTCCGCGAATACGGTCCTATGTATAAAGCTGAAGTACGCGCACGTAAGCACGGAAAAGTGCTCGCTGATAACGCAAGCCCAATGGCTTCTGAAGAAACAACTCAGCTCGAACCGGGCTCACACGTTGTCCCTTCCATCTGGAATGCAATCATTCCAATCGGTACTCTTATTGTAGCTGCTTTCCTCGGATTCTACTTCAACGGTCTCAGCGCTCTTGATAACGCTGAACTGCTCGCAAAAATCGACGCTGCTCCATTTAGCTTCTTCGCTATTCGTGAATGCTTTGGTGCTTCCGATGCATCCGTTGTTCTGTTCCAGGCTGCACTGCTTGCCGGTATCGTGGCGATGACCATGGGTATCTGCAAAAAAGTGTTCAGCATTGAAGAAGCAATTACGACTTGGATTCTGGGTATCAAATCCATGACCATTACAGCTGTTATCCTGCTCCTCGCATGGTCCCTTTCAGGTATCATCAAAGAGCTCGGTACTGCTATGTGGCTCGTAAGCGTACTGTCTGACACATTGCCTGCATTCATGCTGCCGTCCATTATCTTCATTCTCGGTTCCATCATCTCCTTTGCGACAGGAACCTCTTACGGCACAATGGGTATTCTCATGCCGCTGGCTATTCCGCTGGCGTGGGCTATTAACCCTGATCAGGCGTACCTGCTCCTCAACATCAGTGCTGTTCTGACTGGTGCTATCTTCGGTGACCATTGTTCGCCTATTTCAGATACCACCATTCTGTCCTCCATGGGCTCCGCATGTGACCATATCGATCACGTTCGTACCCAGCTGACTTACGCAGTGTCCGTAGGTGCAATATCCATCCTCTTCGGCTTCCTGCCAGCAGGTCTCGGCCTCTCCCCGATGATTACTCTGCCAGTCGGCCTCATCGCTGTAGTTGGTATGCTTTTCCTCTTCGGTAAACGCCTGCCAGACGCTAGCTAGTAAGCTTGTTACCAGATATACTCAAAAAGCCCTCAGCTGTTGCTGAGGGCTTTTTTTATGCCTGTTTTTCATTGGTCTTTGGCGGGTCTTCGACGAGCCTCCGGCGGCCAGAGAACCCTTTTGTAAAAGGGCTTCTCTGGACTCTCCTAAAACTTTTATTAACGAGGCTAGCCTATTTTTTATTCAACCTCGCGGCTTATGCATCACTACCTTTCGGAAATGAAAGGGCTGCCTCTTTATGTGACTTAGCCCTTTTATAGGTTCAAGTCAGTGGAGTTAAGCCGCGAGAGAATATTACCAACTGGTCTTTTTCGCATAATAAAAGTTTTAGGAAGGGGGTCTGGGGGAGAACCCTTTTCCAAAAGGGTTTCCCCCAGCCGTCGGAGACAAAAAGAAAAAAGCGTCGCAGACACGCCGTAGGCAAACAGTAGAAACAAAAAAAGGGTGAAGCCAAAGCTTCACCCTTTTATTCGTAACTAGTTGTTATCGAACTTCGCCAAAATACTTTTGGTAATCTTCGCGAAGCTTAAATTTCTGAATCTTGCCTGAAGCGGTCATCGGATATTCGTCGATAGATGTGATGTAGCGTGGAACTTTGTGCCATGCGATTTTTCCGCGGCAGTAGTCGCGTACATCTTCTGGTGCGAGGTCGTAGCCTTCTTTGTTGATAATAAAGGCCGCAACTTCTTCGCCGTATTTGCGGCTTGGGATACCGACAACCTGAATGTCATGTACGCCATCCATGCCGTAAAGGAATTCTTCAATCTCGCGAGGGTAAATGTTTTCACCACCACGGATGATCATGTCCTTGATACGCCCTGTGATGACAACGTAGCCGTCTTCATCCATTACACCGAGATCGCCTGAATGCAGCCAGTTATCGTCATCGATTGCTGCTTCTGTTGCTTCCGGCATTGCGTAGTAGCCTTTCATGACGTTGTAGCCACGGCAGACAACTTCGCCCTGCGTTCCGCTTGGGCATTCTTCACCGGTTTCAGGATCAACAACACGTACTTCGATACCCGGCATTTTTTTACCGACACTCTGGGTACGACGTTCAAAGCTGTCATGCGGCAATGTTTGTGTCATTACCGGAGAACCTTCTGTGAGACCGTAACAGATAGTTACTTCTGTCATGTTCATATCTTCGATAACGCGCTTCATCAGAGGTTCAGGGCAGATTGAACCTGCCATGATGCCTGTGCGGAGCGAAGAGTAGTCGAACTTGGAGAACATTTTGTGCTCAAGCACTGCGAGGAACATTGTCGGCACGCCGTAAAGCGCTGTACAACGCTCCTGATCCACAGAAGCCATAATGTGTACTGGTGAAAAGTTTTCCAGAATTACAAGCGCTGCACCATGGTTTACGGCGGCGAGAACGCCAAGCACGCAACCAAAGCAGTGGAACAGCGGCACAGGCAGACATAGTCTGTCTTCGTGCGTAAATTTCTGGTTTTCACCAATCCAGTAGCCGTTAAGACCGATACCAACGTGTGTAAGCATTACCCCTTTAGGGAACCCTGTAGTACCGGAAGTGTACTGCATGTTCACTACATCGTATGGAGAAAGGGAATCCTGCCGTTCCTGATATTCGTCTTCGGATACCATAGCTTTCATCGCCATGATTTCTGGAATTGAGTACATGCCGCGGTGTTTTTCCACACCGAGGAACATAACGCGTTTCAGAGACGGAAGCTTGTCTATTTTAAGCTTGCCGCGAGACTGATTACGTAATTCCGGAATCATGTCGTAAATAGTCTGAACAAAATCATGATCGCGATAGCCGTCCATAATGAACAAGTTTTCGCATTCAGACTGAGATAGCAGGTATTCTAGTTCGCTTTTACGGTAGTTGGTATTCACGGTTAGTAGGATGGCACCAATTTTTGCTGTCGCAAACTGTAGTGCAACCCAATAGGGAACGTTTGTTGCCCAAACGGCAACTTTTTCGCCCCGCTGGACACCAAGAGCCAAAAGCCCTTGCGCCAGATCATCAACCACCTTGCCAAATTCTTTGTAAGACTGACGATAGTCACGGTCTACGTATACAACAGCATCGTTTTCTGGATACTTTGCAACGGTGTCATCAAGAATCTGACCAAGGGTCTTTTCGCGAAGTTCGAATGCTTGCATGGAATTTCCTAGTCAGGGTAGTAGATTACTGCGTAGATTTCAGCTTCTTCACCATCTGCCGCACCTACGTAATGCGGAACGATGGAGTTGAAATAGGCACTGTCGCCTGCTTCAAGAATGTGTTCTTCTTTGCCATAACGAATAAGCAACTTGCCGGAAGTAACGACGATAAATTCTTCACCCTGATGGGAAGAAATTTTACGGTCTTCTTCAGTTTCCGGAGTAATATGAATGAAGAACGGCTCCATATTACGGTCAGTTTTGCCTTTGCCCAAAGAGTGGAACAGGAAACTTGGGCTCTTGTCGCCAGCTTTTTGCATAGTAAGATCTGTTTCACGACAGGCTTTACGTACAATAAGTGGATCAACAGAAATTTCATCGTCCATGAATGTGCCGAGGCGAACGCCGAGAGCACGAGCAATTTTCTGTAACGGTGCGATGGAAGGGTATAAATCTTCTTCTTCCAATGCTGTTACGAATAATTCAGTCAAATCAGCCTGTTCAGCAAGCTCCGCACGGCTCAAGCCGCGCTCTTCCCTAAACTTGCGAATGCGATTTCCTAATTTTTCAGTCGCCATAGTTTCTCCATACTACAAAATTGTTCAAATAAGAGTTACAGGTATCCGACGTTACAAGAATATTCAAGTGTTCAAAGCCCATGAATACTGTTTATATGCATGTTTCATGCTGCTGGTGTGGTACTATCGTAAATTATTGTAGCGAGTTATTCTTAGCGTGTATTTTAGCAAAATTGTAATCATGATATTTGCTTACCCCCTTCCCTTTTCTCTCCCTTGTATTTGCGGTATGGTTTTGTATGACTCATCGTGTACGCCGCAAGCGCTATATTATTACTGGTCAGGTTCAGGGTGTTGGGTTTCGTCCGTTCGTGTATCGAATTGCCTTGGGTAACAAGGTTACTGGCACTGTAAGTAATACTTCTGATGGAGTGTTTATTGAGGTGCAGGGGGATGAAGAAACACTAGCTGGTTTCGCATTCGACTTGGTAGACAAACTGCCGCCACTGGCGGAGGTTACCTCTAAAACAGAGGATGAACTTCCGGTTGTAGACGGCGAAGCAAATTTTACAATTTTGGCAAGCGAAGGTAAAAAGGGCAACCGTGTCCTTATTAGTGCCGACGTTGCCACCTGCGACGATTGCCTGCGTGACATGTCTGATCCGGACAACCGCAGGTATGAATATCCCTTTACCAACTGTACCAACTGCGGGCCGCGTTACACTATCACAAAATCTATCCCTTATGATAGAGCCAAGACGTCCATGTCTTGTTTCCCATTGTGTCCTGACTGCAAAACGGAATACGAAGATCCGCTGGACAGACGCTTCCATGCGCAGCCTAATGCCTGTGATGTTTGCGGCCCTTATGTGTGGCTGACAAAACCTGATGGTGTTGAACAATGCCGCGGCACAGAGGCTATCAAACAGACTGCTGAAGCCTTGGCAAAAGGCGAAATTGCTGCTGTTAAAGGGCTAGGCGGTTTTCATCTCGTTTGTATGGCAACAGGCAAACAGGGGCAGCAGGGAATTGAAACTTTGCGCTCTCGTAAAAATCGCTGGGGCAAACCGCTTGCTGTTATGGCAAAGGATATTGAAACAGCCCGCGCTATAGCAGACCTCACAGAGGAAGAAGAAAAGCTGTTGCTCACAAAAGAGCGTCCGATTGTTCTCTGCAAACAACGCAGCGATTCCACGCTTGCAGAAGTTCTTAATCCCGGGACGCAGTACGTAGGCATCATGCTTCCGTACACGCCACTTCACCATATTCTTTTCAAATACTTTGCTCAGCAGACAACAGAGTTGCCTGTTCTCGTCATGACATCCGGTAACATGAGCAGCGAGCCAATCGCACTCGGCAACCGTGAAGCGCTCAAGCGTCTGCATGCTCTTGCGGACGTATTCTTACTGCATAATCGAGATATTCTCGTACGTGTTGATGACTCCGTTGTTCGTGTTCAAAAGGATACAGACAAACCACAATTTTTCCGACGAGCCAGAGGTTTTGCCCCGCGCCCAGTATTTATGGCAGATAAAGCGCCGTCCGTTCTTGGCGTAGGCCCTGAACTGAAAAATACGCTCTGTTACACTCGCGGTAATGAAGCATTCGTGTCGCAGCACATTGGCGACATGCAGAATCTAGAAGTTTATTCGTTCTACGAAGAGATAGCCGAATTTCTGCCGCAAACCCTTGAGGTCACCGTCGAGGCAGTCATTCACGACCTGCATCCCGATTACATGACAACTCGCTTTGCCCGCGAGTACGGCAAGTCACATAACATCCCCGTGCTCGGGCTTCAGCACCACGCAGCGCACATCTATAGTGTACTGGCAGAAAATAAATTTATCGGAACCGCCCTAGGGCTTGCGTTAGACGGTACCGGCTATGGTGAAGACGGAACCATATGGGGCGGCGAGCTTCTAAGCGTTAACAACCAGTCATTAGAGCATAACAGGCTCGGCAGATTGTCGCATATTCCGCTTCCCGGTGGTGAAACAGCCATCCACGAACCTTGGCGTATTGCACAAGGAATTCTCTGGAACGCCGGAATTACAGCCATTGACAAAGAATGGACATGGCAAAAGCAGTTCGGCCAACAGTCCCAATTCTTACCGCAGCTACTAGAGCGCAACATTAATACGCCGCTCACGTCCTCCTGTGGACGTTTATTCGATGCAGTTTCCGCCATGCTCGGCATCTGTCATGTCGTAACCTACGAAGGCGAAGCAGCGATTCTTCTAGAGGACGCGCAAGACCTCACAGTGAAAGAAGCCTACGAGTGTCCGCTCATAACGCATGATGACCTCATTGAATTAGACAGCATATCTTTGTTCCTTCAATGTTACCAAGACTGGCAGCAGGGCATAGAAACAGGCATCATGGCCAGAAAATTTCATCTTGGACTCGTTCAAGGTTGTGCACAGCTTGTAGCACACACAGCAAGCGCCACCGGAATCGACACCATAGCTCTTTCGGGCGGAGTCATGCAAAGTTTTACCATAGGCACTGAGTTGCCTAAAGCGCTTGTCGCGCTAGGGCTTACCGTTATTCAGCATACTCAGTTGCCGCCAAACGACGGGTGCATATCACTCGGACAAGCCGCCTACGGCAGGCAATGGCTACTTAACCAGCGTTAGTGCGTTAACGATTTGTGATAGTTGTCTCCGACGGCTCGTTTCACTATCTTTATCCGTAATCTCTCATTCTTCGAGAACGGCTAAAGTTCCGAGGGGCAAGGGCGCTGCCCTGCACCCGCAAGGGGGACGCCCCCTTGACCGCGATTTTATTGCGAGCAACTTTTACAAACTGCGCTTTCACGCGGCTTAAACCCACTGACTTGAACAAAAAAAGGGCTGTCCTACATAAATAGGACAGCTCTTCTCATTTTCGAAAGGTAGTGATGCATAAGCCGCGAGGTTACGTAAAAAATAAGCTTATCTCGCAGATAAAAGTCTTTGGAGAGTCCAGAGAAGCCTTTCTACAGAAAGGTTCTTTGGCCGCCGGAGGCTCGTCGAAGACCTGCCAGAGGCAAAAAAAGAAGCCCATGCCAATGCGTCGAAGGCAATCTCCTATAAATTATCAGGCGGCTCTACATCAGCGTCACTGTACGTGGTCATTTGATTGTAGGTGTTGCAGGCACAGCGCATGAGGAACAGCGCGAGGGGCACACCGCTGCCTTCGCCGAGCCGTAGGCCGAGATCATGAAGCGGATCGATATCTAGCTTGGCGAGAATTTTTTTGTGCCCTGCTTCGGCTGATGCGTGAGAGAAAAATGCGTAGTCTTTGATTGTCGGGCAAAGCTTCCATGCTGCTGTGTATGCTGCTGTTGCTATGAACCCGTCGAGGAGTACGAGCTGATTGTTCGCAGCTCCACCGAGGATGAGCCCTGCGAGGGCGGCAATTTCGTAACCACCGAGAGTTGCGAGGATGTCTACTGTATCGCCAGATTCTATTGTGGCTGAATGTAGAGAGAGCGCGCGTTCGATGACACGAGTTTTGCGTGTGACGCCTTCGGGATCAAGACCGCCGCCGGCACCTGTGATGTCTTGCGGGTGAAGATTCAGGTAGGCACAGTAAAGGGCTGTCGACGGGGTGGTGTTTGATACACCCATTTCGCCGGTACCAATGGCAGGACAACCTTCTGCGAGTGCCTTGTTTGCTAATGTGGCACCGATGAGCAGCGCTCGTAGACACATTTCACGGTTCATCGCTGGTGCTTTTGCGATATTTTGTGTGCCTTGGGCAATTTTGCATTGGATGAGTGACGGGTGGTTTGGGTAATCGCCACCTTTTGAGGCGAGGTCGACTACACAGAGCTCGGCACCGGCAGTGTTTGCCAGTACGTTTATGCCTGCACCGCCGTCACAGAAATTTTGTACCATCTGGCGCGTTACGTCTTGGGTGAAGGCTGAGACGCCTTCTTCATTTACGCCGTGGTCACCGGCTATGGCGTATATGCGTAACGGATCAGCGGCGATGCCCAGTGTCTTGTTTTGAATGCAGCACATGCGAACGGCGAGTTCTTCTAATTTGCCAAGGCTGCCTATGGGCTTTGTGAGATGATCAAGACGGTGGTTTGCTGCTGGACGCAGCGTGTCAGAAACCGGCTTGATTTTTTGGAGAAGATCACGCAGCAAAGCTTCATTTTCTGCGGTGTTTTCGTAGGTAGAAACAGGTTCAACCTTGAAAGTGTGATCCGATAAAGACGATGTCATGAAATCTCCTGAAATAATGGCAATATTATAAGCCGGAATAGTCTGTTGTGGTGACTTTATGCATGATGGCTATGGCTTTTTTACTCAGACGTACTTACAGTCTGTGTTACCTGAACGCCAGTTTATTATTAACCACCAAGAACGGGATAAAGGTATCTGATGCGCCGAATCTTCGCAATCCTCCTTATAATCATGCTTAGTTCAAGTGTAGCATTTGCTCAGAATAATTACACAAAGTTGAAAACTGAAGGCAGTGTTCGTATCACGCCTGTGGTGTCGGCTGTACAAAGAGCCGCTCCTGCTGTTGTAAGTATCAGCACAGACAGGATTGTTGAACGCGCTGTAAATCCTTTTGCAAATTTATTGCCTCGTAATCCGCTGTTTGATGAATTTTTTCAGCGGGGGCAGGGGCGTCGGAAAGTAAAAGAACAAACTCTTGGTTCCGGCGTGATTATTGATTCAAAAAAAGCGATTGTATTAACCAACGCACACGTTATCCAGGGCGCAGCACAGATTAATGTTACGTTGCTTGATGGCCGTATGTTTACTGCCACCTTGATCGGCTCTGATCCGGACTTCGACCTTGCTGTTTTAAAGCTCGATAAGGCTTCTGACTTGCCTGCATTACCAATGGGGCAGTCTGATGACTTGATGCCCGGCGAAACGGTAATTGCCATCGGCAACCCGCTTGGATTTAGCCATACCGTGACGACCGGCGTTGTTTCTGCGTTGGATCGTTCTATTAAAACGGATAACGCTACCATTACGGATCTTATTCAGATTGATGCTGCAATTAATCCGGGAAACAGCGGCGGCCCGTTAATTAACCTTGCTGGAGAGCTGGTGGGGGTTAATACAGCAATGTTGCGTCAGGCTGCAAATATTGGATTCTCTATCCCTATAGATAAGGCGCGCAGAGCAGTTACAGAGTTGCTGGAAACGGGGCACATTGTTCCTGTGTGGCTTGGGCTTTCCGGTCAAAATTTGGATGAGAACACTGCTGCGTGGTTACGTTTGTCATCCACAAAGGGGCTGCTTGTAACATCGGTTTTTGATGGAACTCCTGCTGCTGATGCTGGAATTAAATCTGGCGACACAATAATTGAAGTAAATGACAAGTTGGTGACAGACCACAGGCACTATGTGCAGTTACTGAAGAATATGACGAAGGGCGAAGCCGTAAATCTCACGTATATGCGTGATGGTGAGCCTGTGATAATTGAATTGCGAACTGCGCCATATTCCGAAGCGTTTGCTGCAAGACAATTGCGTGGACGTTGGGGACTTTCTTTGCGAAAGGGACAAACATATTTAGTTATTGAATCAATTCGCAAGGGTAGCCCTGCTGCAAAGCTTGGATTACAGGCGGGAGACCTGCTTGTGAACATTAGCGGGAAAAAAATTACGAGTATGAAAGCGCTATATCAGGTGTTCTTTACTCACAGGTTGGATTCATCACTCATTCTTTTTGTAGCGAGGGATGGTAAAGGCTACCGTGTGCGTATGGATATATAGAGCTATAATTACTGGAAATGTTAAATGGTGTGCGATATTTACGTAAAAAAAACTGCAAAGAGTGAAGATAATGTTTTTCAGGTCTTGACACTGAAGACAGGACAGGGCTAATTGCAGGTTTCGATGAGATTAACGCACCAAACCTAGTCGCTAGGTGTTGATGCTTTTATTACGGTTCATCTGAACCAAATCAAACCTGGAGGATTACCATGGGTTATAATGTAACTGTTGATACAGAAAAATGTACTGGCGACGCAGAATGCGTAGACGTATGTCCAGTTGAAGTTTTTGAAATGCAGGACGGCAAAGCAGCTCCAGCTAACGCTGACGAATGTCTTGGCTGTGAATCCTGTGTTGAAGTTTGTGAAGCAGACGCTATCGTTGTTGAAGAAATGTAATTCAACACGTGCGTTTTTTCGCATGCTTTGATTTTTGAACCGGACAGTGGGCAATCTCGCTGTCCGGTTTCATATATGGGTAGGCTAATCTCCCCGTATATTAGCTGTAAATTGTTCAGTGATCTTTTAGAGCAAAAAATTACTTCCTGCTGTAACTGTTGGTATTCAACGCATCGCCGCAAATTTTTTTATTCTCCTGCTGTTCTTCCCTTGCCAGTTGTACATTTCGTTACTAATGATTTGTAGCAGACAGGTGCAAGGTTGCGAGTGCCTGTTTCAATATCACTTAGAAATTTATTGCTCCAATCATTGATGTATAAAAAGCTACCAAATCGGGACACTTAGCAAGTCTACGGGGGGTAGGGAGTTTTCTGATGAAGCTGGATTTTTCTGAATTTTTTGCACAATACGAGGCACTTGTAGCCGAAGTAGACACTGTTTTTAATCGTGTAGCCGACATGCACGGCGACTGTATTAGCTGTGATTCCGGTTGCAGCGACTGTTGTCACGCGTTGTTTGACATAAGCCTGATCGAAGCGCTGTACATAAATCACAAATTTCTCGAACAGTATCCGTTTGGTGAACTGCGCTCCAACATCGTTGAAGCTGCTAGCGCCGCGGATCGTTTGATCTACAAACGTAAGCGCCAATTGTACCGCGATTCCATGAATGGTGTTGAACCTCGTGAATTACTCGAAGCGATGGCTAAAGAGCGTATTCGTTGTCCACTGTTGAACAGTGAAGACAAATGTACAATGTACGACGCTCGTCCTATTACATGTCGTTTATACGGTATTCCTACCAATATCGGCGGCAAAGCGCATACTTGCGGACTTTCAAAATTTGAAGCCGGCAAACCGTACCCTACTGTATCTTTAGATACTATTCAGGACCGTCTTGCAAAAATCAGCCTTGAGCTGTGCAAAGCGATTAAGTCCAACTACACCGAATTGCCGGGCGTATTTGTTCCTGTGTCAATGGCGCTGATTACTAATTACGACGAAGATTTTCTTGGTCTTAAAGAACCTAAGAAAAAGGACAAGTAATGAGTATTTCTGCGAGCATGTACCGCACTGGTGCAGAGCACGAATTGACACCGGAAGAGGAAGAACAAAAGCGGTTCATGTACGAAAAGATGGCGCCTCGTCGTCGTAAGTTTATTGACCGTATCGGATATGATAATTGGGATCCATTTCCAAAACCGAACGATCCTATGGATTTGCGTATGGATATTTCCAAGCGCACCACTCAGCAGCTCGTTCGCGAGTTTCTCCAGTCTCATAGAGGCAATTATTCCAATGACTACGGTCGCGGTTCATTAGAAACAGCCGTCGGCATTGTCAATAAGGATGAGAAGTACCGCGGCATTTTCGACTTCTGCGTTTGGTATTACAACCTCTTGATTGAAGAAGGGCATATAGATCATGACGAATAAAGAATTCGCAAGTATCGAAGAATACGTTGTATTTTTACGTAAAGAGATTGATGAGAACCCGGAATGTGCTAACCACCACTACAACCTCGGTGTAGCACTTCTTTCAGCTCGTGACTGGAGCGGTGCAGAGGCTGCATTCCTTGAATGTGTTCGTAACTCAAGCCGTTTTGCCGAAGCATACATCCAGCTTGGTGGTATCTGCATGCAGCGTAACGACCTTGAAGGTTGTATGCAGTACAACAAAGAAGCTGCACAGTGCCGTGCTAAATTTCCAGTGCCTTGGGCAAACATGGCATTTGTTCACATTCAGCAGGGTGACGCTGAAGAAGCAATTAAATGTGCTACAAAAGCACTTAAATGGGATGCTGACTTTGTTCAGGCTCAGGTTACCATTGCTTCTGCGCATTACATGCTTGGCGAACTCGATGAGAGTGAAAAAATTTCCAAAAAAACAATCGCTAGCTACCCTGCGTTTGCACCTGCGTACAACAACCTCGCTCTCGTAGCTCTTGAGCGTGAAGATTTCGCTGTTGCTATTGAAAACGTAGATAAAGCTGTTGAACTCGGCTTTGAAGTTGACCCTAACTTCCTCGCTGAACTTGCTCCGCATCGCGAAGCATAAGCAACAATAAAGTCTCGGTACTTTTGTGACCACAGACTTCTAGTTGCAGCAAAGCCCGCTTGTTTATCATGCCGTGGCATTGCGCGTTATTTGAAAAGTAAAAGGCTGTCCTTTATATAAAGGACAGCCTTTTTTTATGGTTCAGCATAGTTAGAAATCAAAAAAACGAAGTAATCTGGAAAAAAATAATTATATTTCTGGTCGTAGTAACAACTATATGAATAGATACGACTGGTTGGCGAGAACTACGTATTGTCAGGCATTGCGCTGTAATTTATTTTATGTTCCGCATCGCTCTAGCAGGTTGTCATTCCTTGAAAAGAACGCGACTAGTGCGTATCCTGCTCTGTCCGCGTGTTAATTTTGTTGATTTTTACATAATTGTATACAACAAATATCCATCAGCTTTTTACAAGGCAGGAGTGCTTTGCTTAACGTTACAAACTTATCGCATAATTTCGGACCGTACTGGGCGTTGAAAAACTGCTCCTTTTCATTGAAAAAGGGTGAGTTTCTTTTTCTCACTGGCTCATCCGGTGCAGGCAAAACTACGCTTTTGCGTTTGTTGTATGCCTCGCTCCCGGTTATGCGCGGTAACGTAAATGTTGCGGGGTATAATTTAAAATCGTTACCTCCGCGACAGATTCCCAACTTGCGCCGACAGGTGAGTGTTGTTTTTCAGGATTTTAAAATTCTGCCGTACCGCACCGTTTTTCAAAATGTAGCTATGGCGCTCGAAGTTCGAGGGTTTAATAAAGTTCATATTGATAGACGAGTACGCGCTGTTGTGCGCGGATTAGGGCTCGAACCACGCATTAACATGCTGTGCGGAGAGCTTTCCGGTGGCGAGCAGCAACGGGTTGCTGTTGCCCGCTCTGTTGTGGTTAACCCTAAGATTCTTCTTGCTGATGAACCGACAGGGAACCTCGATGAAGAGCTGGCAGCACGTATGATGGGTATTTTTAAACAATTCCACATGCACGGAACAACCGTTGTTGTTGCAACACACAACAATGATCTTGTGCGAATGCATCCTGAAGCGCGACAACTCCGGTTGGAGCATGGTAAAATTGCTGCCGCAAACTGGCGCGGGGCAGAGATCTTTTCTGATAGTATTGCGGAGGAACACTTCTAATGCGTGTATTCTTCAAGCTTATTAGACAAGGTGTTCGTGATATAGCCCTGCACCCTTGGGCGCAGTTAATGACGCTGCTTGCCGTTACGTTCATCACCTTTCTTGCCGGACTCATGCTGCTTGGCGTGGGCAATCTGGATAACGAGTTACGGGTGACACGTGGTGAAATTGCCTTCCAGATGTATTGGAAAGAAGGTGCTTCGCCTAAACGGGTTCAAACAGCGTGGAAATCGCTCCACAAGATGGACGGTGTGACAAAGGTACTTACCTACACGCCGAAAGAAGCGTTGAAAGATTTGAGTTCCACGTTCCCGAAAGGAAGCGCAGGGGTGTTGCTGGCAGATAATAGTCCGTTGCCGTACACGGCAGTGATTAAGTTTGCGCATCGCTCTGGTGATTTGACCGGATGGAAAGATACAACACTAGCCGCGTTGCAGCGTCTACCGGATGTTGAAACGGTTCGTTCCAGCAGTCTGAAAGACGAGGTAAGCCGCGCATGGCAAAAGATTTCCGGCACGGTAACAGTTCCGGTGTTGGTCTTTTTAGTGCTTATTCTTTCCATAGCGGTAGGGAACACCATGAAGCTTTCGCTCATCAGTAGACAAGATGAAATTGAAATACTCAAACTGGTGGGCGCCAAAAACTGGTATATTCGTACTCCGCTGTTAGTTGGCGGCGCACTGCTTGGCAGTGTTGGCGGTATGCTTGGTATTATGGGCTTATATGCAGCATGGTGGAATTTGAAAGATACGTTTAACTTTGCGCCACTCCACTGGGAACTCCACTTCTTGCCTGTAGATCAAGCATTATTACTGGTAGTTATACCGATGTGTGTCGGTTGTATCAGTAGCTGGGTTGCTGTACGTAACTAATGCTGTGCACTGTTGCAGCAGCAAATATTTCGACTGACCAGAAACACTACAGGAAGCTTAACTATGCGTAGTAAAAAAATGACAGGTGGCCTTGAAAAAGCGCCGCATCGCTCCTTACTGTATGCTCTCGGGCTTACACGCGAAGAAATTTCCCGCCCGTTAGTGGGTGTTGTTAACGCAGCCAACGAGGTGGTTCCCGGTCATATTCATCTGGATACCATCGCAAATGCTGTAAAAGCCGGTGTCCGTGCTGCTGGCGGTACTCCTATGGAGTTCCCAGCCATCGCAGTATGTGACGGCCTAGCAATGAACCACGAAGGTATGCGCTTCTCGCTGCCAAGTCGTGAACTCATCGCTGATTCTATTGAAATCATGGCAACTGCTCACCCGTTTGATGCCCTTGTGTTTATTCCTAACTGTGACAAATCCGTTCCGGGTATGCTCATGGCAATGCTGCGCATGAACGTTCCCTCCGTGCTTATAAGCGGTGGTCCAATGGCAGCAGGCACAACCAAAGGCGGCGGTGGTGCTGATCTCATTAACGTATTTGAAGGCGTTGGTAAGGTTAAGCTTGGTAAGATGACAGAAGAAGAGTTGGAAGACCTTTCCGAGACAGCATGTCCGGGTTGTGGTTCCTGTGCCGGTATGTTCACCGCAAACTCAATGAACTGTCTCTCAGAAACCATCGGCCTTGCTTTGCCGGGTAACGGAACAACTCCAGCAACATCTGCTGCGCGTATTCGTCTCGCAAAAACTGCCGGTTTCAAAGTTATGGAACTGCTCGAAAAGAACATTTGCCCTCGCGATATTGTGACAGAAGCATCCGTTTCCAACGCAATCACCGCAGACATGGCGCTTGGTTGTTCCACTAACACCGTGCTGCATTTGCCAGCCGTGTTCGGTGAAGCGAACCTCGAAATCTCACTCGAGCTCTTCGATAAGATCAGCAAAAAAACACCGAACCTCTGCAAGCTTTCTCCAGCAGGCGATCAGTACATTCAAGATCTCCACAGAGCCGGTGGTATCCCAGCTGTTCTTGCTGAACTGCGTAAAAAAGATGCACTCAATCTCGACGTAATGACCGTCACAGGCAAAACTCTTGGTGAAAACCTTACAGAGATGAATGCTACCAACTGTGATCCAACCGTCATTCGTCCAATTGAAGATCCATATTCCCAAGAAGGGGGTATCGCAATTCTTTACGGTTCCCTCGCTCCTGAAGGTGCCGTGGTTAAGCAGTCCGCAGTAGCACCGGAGATGATGGTACGCACCGCAAACGCGCGCGTATTCAACTCTGAAGAAGATGCTTTTGAAGCCATCATGGGACAGAAAATTAATAAGAATGATGCAATCATTATCCGCTACGAAGGCCCTAAAGGCGGTCCTGGTATGCGCGAAATGTTGTCACCAACAGCAGCAATTGCCGGTATCGGACTTGGTTCCGACGTTGCGCTTATCACCGATGGTCGTTTCTCTGGCGGAACACGCGGTGCCGCAATCGGGCACGTTTCCCCAGAAGCAGCAGACGGCGGTCTCATCGCATTCGTAAATGAAGGCGACAAAATCGAGATCAATATTCCAGAGCGCAAACTCAATCTGCTCGTAGACGAAGCAACAATCGAAGAGCGCAAAAAAGGCTGGAAGCCGCTGGAAAAAGAAGTAACTTCGCCGTTGCTCAAGCGTTACAGCCGCATGGTTAAAAGTGCTTCTTCCGGTGCTGTATACAAATAAAAGTTTTGGGGTTGTAGTTTTAAGGGATTTTTATATTGCCTCCGGCGGCGCTTATCAGCGGGATGTCTCCGACGGCTTAAGAACCCTTTTGGAAAAGGGCTTCTTAAGAATCTCCTAAAACTTTTATCTGCGAGGTAAGTTTATTGCTTATTTAACCTTGCGGCTTACGCCTCACTACCTTTTGCGAAATTGAGAAGGGCTGTCCTATATATGTAGGACAGCCCTTTTTTGTTCAGGTCAGTGGGGTGAATCCATGTGGCACTGTGGTTTAAGAACGTTGATCATAATAAAATTTACGTTAAAGGGGATATGTTCCCCCTTAACAAGATTCATTGACTCTCTAAAAAACTTTTACCTGCGAGGTAGGTTTATTGCTTATGTAGCCTTGCGGCTTATGCCTCACTACCTTTTGCGAAATTGAGAAGGGCTGTCCTATGCATGTAGGACAGCCCTTTTTTGTTCGAGTCAGTGGGGTGAAGCCGCGTGAAAGTGTAACTTAAGAAAGTTGATCGCAATAAAATCGCGGTCAAGGGGGCGTCCGCCCTTGCGGGTGCAGGGTAGAGCCCTTGTCCCTCGGAACTTTTGCCGTTCTCGAAGAATGAGAGATTACGGATAAAGATAGTGAAACGAGCCGTCGGAGACTAAAAAGCATCGTAAAGTTACCAGAATCTATTTATAGATGTTCGTAAAATGTTCCTAAAAATGTGCATAACTTTTGAAAATTGTGAACAAGTTAGCAACATATTAAGAACATGCTGTTGATAACTCTCTTAACTTGCTTTTATTTAAAGAATAAATTTGGAAGATAGGTTGTTAATGGAGCCCAGAAAGTAATGAGGAGAAGATCAAGGAGCAGAACAACGAGGAAAGGAACAATTGCTTTGGCGAGTGTTCCTATTCGAGTGTGTGCTATGGAGCAGGCAACGATTGTGCATACCCCGAGTGGCGGCGTGAGCATGCCGATGGCAAGGTTCACTACTACTATTGCGCCAAGCTGAACGGGGTCGATACCGAGGGTGGGAAGCATGGGTACTAGGACTGGCACAAAGAGAATGAGCGCAGCGGTTGTTTCTAAAATTGTTCCTGCTATCAAGAGCAGCAGGTTGATGAGTAGGAGGAGAATTATCCGGTTGTCTGTGAGGGACAGAATTGAAGACGCAATTGAGGCTGGGATATCTTGAATTGCCATGTACCATGAGAAGATGGATGCGGCACAGATTATGAACATCACAACGCTTGAAGTAATGCTGGCGGATATGAACAGGTTTGGAAGAGCTTTAATGCAGAGTTCTTTGTGGATGAACATGCCGACGAAGAGAGCGTAGACAACAGCCACTGCGGCGGATTCTGTTGCTGTGAAGACGCCACCGAGTATGCCGCCGATTATGATGAATGGCGCCCCGAGTGCCCAGATTGCAGATGTTAATGCTTTGCCAGCGAGGGCTAGGGAGAAGGTACGCTTTGTTGTGGAATCGGTTGTTTCCGTTCGTTTTGCATTCCAGACACAAACCCCGATGAGACTGAGCCCCATGAGGATGCCGGGGAGAATACCTGCGGCAAAAAGTTTTCCGATGGATGCGCCTGTGAGTACCCCGAAAATGATCATAGGGATGGACGGTGGAATGATAACACCGATGGAACCTGCGGCGGCTTGGACTGCACCGGAGAATGCAGGCGTGTAACCTCGTCGTACCATCGACGGAATAAGGATTGCGCCAACAGCTGCCGTATCTGCTGCGGCAGAGCCGGAAATTCCAGCAAAGAACATGGCGGATACAACGGAAACAGCTGCAAGTCCGCCGGACAGATGCCCGACAAGCGCATCTGCGAAGTTAACGATTCGTTTGGAAATGCCACCTGCGCCCATCAGCTGTCCGGCAATCATAAAAAGCGGCACAGCCATAAGTGGAAAAGAATCGGCTCCGGCGTATAGGCGCTGGGTGATGAGGATCATGTTCATATTACCGTCAATGACGAAGGCAATAACCGCGCTTAATCCTACGGCGACAGCAATTGGTACATTAAGACAAAAGAGAAGTATGAGTACGGCAAAGAGGAGGAGAGTCATTTATTCATTCTCCTCTTCTGGTGAGATTGCACAGCCAGAATGCACAGTTTGAGAGAGGCTGTCTGGATGTGGCTTAAATTCTAAAATTTCAAAAAAACAGGACAGGGAATGAATAAGCATGATTGTTCCGCTGATGGGAATAGCAAGGAACGGGATCATGCGTGAGATGCCGAGAGTTGCAGTTGTTTGGAATCTGAGGAACATTGCAAACTGGAACCCGTACCACATCATAACAAAGAAAAAGATTGAGCTGAGAACTTGCACGAGCAGTGCAGCATTTCTGCGTCCATTTTCTGTAAGATTACGCACCATAAAATCTAATCCAATATGCGCGTGTGCTTTTAGCGCAACAGCTGCACCAAAAAATGTGAGCTGGATAAGCAGCACCCGCCCTAACTCTTCTGACCAGAACAGGGAGTTGTTAAGAACATAACGGAAGAAAACTTGCGAGGCTGTGACAACAGCCATGGCAATACCGCATGTGCATAAAAGCCAGCGGCAGGCGGTATCAAGGCCGTTACTTACAGCGGTAACAACAGAGGCAATGCTGCGGAGCATAAAGGGTGTCCATTTTATAATTGTGAGTAATAGGTCATTTTCTCCTTTTTTGCGCGTTATGCGCAAGGGAGAATTAATGAAATAAAGGGCCGTACAAATGCACGGCCCGAATAGATAGAGACAAACCTGCACATTGCGGCGCACCCCGAGGGCACTTGTTCCCGAACGGCTCGAAAGCTCGCCATCGGTTGACAGGCGTTACTGCGAAAAAGCCAAACTCTCACATACGTCGATGTATGCTTCGATCTTGACTTTTTCTTGCGTCGTTACACTCTCTTTATCCGTAAAGCTCGAAGACTTGCTAACGGCTAAAGGTTGCACTGCACAGATTTGTCTCAATCTATTTCAGAAATTAATTCTTACTTAGTGGCGTCGAGAAGTTTATCTAACAGGGCACGTGTTTTTGGCTCTTTGTACATGTCCATGTTTTTCATAGGCTTCACCATCTCGCGGAAAGATTTCATGTCAGGGTGTTCGTCAATGATCATCCCTTTTTCTTTGAGAGTGGCAAGGTACTCTGCTTCTTTTTCGCGGTTTACTTTGCGCTGGTAGATTGCGGCATCACGCATGGCAGTTTCGAACATTGTCTGCGTTTCTTTTGGTAATGCTTCGAACCACTGAAGATTAGCAATGTCGATGTGAACTGAGTAGACATGTCCGGTTAGGGCGAGATACTTCTGCACTTCGTACAATTTGTATTCGTTAAATACCCACAATGGATTTTCCTGACCATCAATGGTTCCCTGCTGTAACTCGGAGTAAATAGGCCAGCCCATCGGTGTCGGGTTTGCATCAAGAGTGCGCCATAATTCTTTATGGAATGTTGACTGCATTACACGCAGCTTCAGCCCTTTCACGTCTTTAGCTGAATGAATTGCGCCGCGGTTATTGGAAAGATTACGAAAGCCATTTTCGGAGAATTGTAATCCTTTGAAACCGGCTTGCGCTAATGAATCGAGTGCTTCCTTGCCGACTGGGCCGTCAAGAACGCGGTCTGCTGTTTCGGAATCTTTAAACAGAAACGGGAATGCTATCGCTTTGATTTCTGGAACAAAGGTATCGAAAGGTCCAAGGGTAACAATTGCCATTTGAATTGCACCAAGCTGAACCTGTTGCAAAATTTCTGTTTCTTTTCCCAGTGAGCCGGAGTGGTACAGCTTAACTGTGTACTCATCGCTTGAACGTTTTTTGATCAGCTCTGCAAATTTTTCAGCCGCTACGTACTGTGCTGAACCGGGCTTCGTAACAACCGCAAGCTGTACTTGTGTTGCAGCCATTGCAGGAACTGCAAAACAGATTGCCGCGAGGACGAAAACAAAAAATTTTGTGAATTTCATGAGGTCTCCCAGTAACTTTTTGATATATAGAACAGCGTGCGTTGCCTGTTCGAAATTGTACCATATAGTACGTATTGAAACCAATACGGAACCGTTTTTGAGTAGACAGACGTTGTTATTTTGCAAAGAAAATGACAAAAAGCTGCGTAACGGTAGCTCGTTATTTATTGTAACAGAGGGGAATGTCAACAGCCCTTTTTTTTATGTGTAGTTTTACGATAATAAATGCACGAAGTTACAGTAAACACTGTGTTCTCTGGATGTGTAGTGCGCAATATCTGTGCTGCTCGCTACCATGTAGACAAGGCTGCTACACGTTGAGTAAAGAATAGCTCCTGTTGTAGGTGGGGAGTTGCACTCTTTTTGTAAATAATTTATCGATTAGGGTACCGTTATACTACTGAAGTTGCGAGGAAAACATGAGCCAGATGCCTTTGACTCACAAGAGAATTGCCCGAATTTTGGGCGTCTCAGAGACAACTGTAAAAAGTTACAGACGTAAATTTCCAGATTGCATTCCTGTAGCGAGCAAGGGAAAGCCGATTCAGTTCACAGATGAGGCTCTTGAGGTATGTCGCGCAATACGCGACTTATTTAGCGCAGGGCTTTCAATCGAAGAAACGCACCAGCGTCTTGCTGAGCTTTTTGAATTTATTGTTCCGCCGGTTTTTGAAGAACCGGAAGAAGACAATGAAGTTGTAGAAGTCGTTTTGCCTGACGATTACAAGCAGGCAATGAGCAGCCTTGCGACAAGCATGGTGAATCTTTCCTTAAAACAGGAACAGATGCTTAAAAAAATGAGCTCCATTGAGTCGCGTTTGCAGCAACTTGGGCTTGCAGATGTACGCACATCGGGCACAACATCATCTGATCCAGTACTTGCAGAACTTCGTGTATTAACGGAACGCACTGAAGCCTTATGGGATGCTATTTCCTGTAGCGTTTCTGCTGACTCCACTACTCATTCAGATTATACAGAACCCTCTCCAAAGCTTGAGAGTCAGGTTCAGAAAGCAAAAGTGCACAGGCTTGTTCCATTGCGTGAAGCAATTTCTCATGATCCGCCGCGCAAGATACTTGCAATGCCGCTTCTTATTCAGGAACGGGAAGGTGAGTATACTCCACTGCATGGTCGAGGTAATAGTCGTATTACTCTTAATGATTTGCGCGCTTCCTTGATGACACATTTTGTCGAGGACGACTGCTACACAATTCATTGGTCTGAAAATAATTCCGGCTGGCAACTCGATTTGTTGCAGGAAAGGGCGCATGTGCCGCATAATATTTGTCTTACCATGGCACAAACTTCTACGTTGCGTGGTTCTGTTATGGTCATTAAAGATATGACCACTAACGGGCATGAAATTACCCCCGGCGCGTTGCAAGATTTTATTTCGGATGTTTATTCTCGCTAGCAGACTGCTCTGAATAAAAAATACTGATTTTACGTGAAGGCTAACTTGTTTTGCAAGTTGGCCTTTTTTTGTTTTCAAAAGCTCATCTCTTTTTATTTTTTCTAAATATCCAATAAATTAACATGACTACAGTTTGTTGTGCCAAGATGTACTCTAGAATTGAATGGTGGTAGTACAGTGATAACTTAGCGTATTCTAGTTATAATGTGCGGTATGCATTATTCCATTCTGATTAAGAATAACGGGGTATTGAGATGGGACAAGTTTTAGCTATTTGTGTGAGTAAGAAAAAAGGCGAGCAAAAGAAGCCTGTAGATTCTGCTGTGCTCATTGAAGAGCATGGCATTGAAGGCGATGCGCATGCAGGAAGTGGCAGGCAGGTTAGTTTGCTTGCTGTTGAGAGCGTGGATAAGATGCGCCACAAGCTTCCGACGCTGAAGGCTGGCGATTTTGCAGAAAATCTGCTTGTGAGCGGATTTCCGATTACTTTTTTACGTGTCGGGTTGCAGTTTACAATCGGCTCTACATTGCTAGAACTGACCCAGATCGGGAAAAAATGTCATTCAAAATGCGAAATTCATAAAGCCGTCGGTTTCTGTGTAATGCCGACTGAGGGGATTTTTGCACGAGTCCTCAAGGGCGGTGAGATTAAAACGGGCGATGAAATAACTCTTCTACCATAACAAAACTTTATGACTCATAAGCTATTGCAAGGCTGTTCTTTTTTCAAGGAACAGCCTTTTTTATTACATAAAAGGTCGTGGGGTATAAGCCGCGAGGCTATGCAAGCAACAGGCTAACCTCGCGAATAAAAGTCTTTGGAGATTCCTAAGAACCTTTCTACAGAGCCTTAGCCGTTCTCGAGAATGAGAGAATACGGATACGGACAGTGAAACAAGGTTCTTAGGCCGCCGGAGGCAAGCCCCACAGGGAAACCAGATGAAAACGATATAGAACCTCCAAGGCCTCGTTTTAAGGCAAAAAAAAGCCGCAGTAACTGCGGCTTTTTAATTCTATGTTCAGTACCGGCTTAGTAGCGGTAGTGATCTGCTTTGAAAGGACCGTTCTGGTCGATACCGAGGTATTCAGCCTGAGCTTCAGTAAGCTTGGTGAGTTTAGCATCAAGACGATCGAGGTGGAGGCGTGCAACTTCTTCATCGAGGTGTTTAGGAAGAGTGTAAACTTTGTTCTCGAGGGAGTCGTTAGCAGCAAGCTCGAGCTGAGCAAGAGCCTGGTTGGTGAAGGAGTTGGACATAACGAAAGAAGGGTGACCTGTTGCGCAACCGAGGTTAACGAGACGACCTTCTGCGAGCACGATGATGGTGCGACCGGACTGGAGAGTCCATTTGTCTACCTGAGGCTTGATGTTGAGAACGGTACAACCGTTATCGCCTTCGAGGTATGCCATTTCGATTTCGTTATCGAAGTGACCGATGTTACAAACGATAGCTTCGTCTTTCATCATTTCCATGTGAGCGCCGGTGATAACGTTGAAGTTACCGGTAGTGGTCACAAAAATGTCTGCTGAACCAACCATGTCTTCGAGTGTGACTACGTCGTAGCCTTCCATTGCAGCCTGAAGCGCACAAATTGGATCAATTTCAGTAATAGCAACGCGAGCACCAAAGCCGCGCATGGACTGAGCACAACCTTTACCAACGTCGCCGTAACCGAGAACAACTACGGATTTACCAGCGATCATTACGTCGGTAGCACGTTTGATACCGTCTGCAAGAGATTCGCGGCAACCGTAGAGGTTGTCAAATTTGGACTTGGTAACAGAGTCGTTAACGTTGATTGCAGGGAAGAGAAGAGCGTTTTCTTTTTCCATCTGGTAGAGACGGTGAACGCCAGTGGTGGTTTCTTCAGAAACACCTTTGATTTTTTTAGCAATGCGAGTCCATTTTCCAGGGTTTTCCTGAAGGGACAGAGCGATGCGATCCATTACAATCTGGAATTCTTTGTTGTCGTATGCTTTTTTAACGATGGAATCGTCTTTTTCAGCTTCAACACCTTTGTGGATGAGCATAGTCGCGTCGCCACCGTCATCAACGATGAGGTCAGGACCGGAACCGTCAGGCCATGTAAGTGCCTGCTCGGTGCACCACCAGTATTCTTCAAGAGATTCGCCTTTCCATGCGAAAACTTTTGCCATACCGGAATCAACGATTGCTGCTGCTGCGTGATCCTGAGTGGAGAAAATGTTGCAGGAAGCCCAACGGATGTCTGCACCAAGAGCGTGCAGGGTTTTGATAAGCATAGCGGTCTGGATTGTCATGTGCAGGGAGCCCATAACTTTGAGACCTGTAAGAGGCTTCTCGGTGCCGTATTTTCTGATGGTCTGCATGAGACCCGGCATTTCACGTTCGGAAATCTGCATTTCTTTGTGACCGAAGTCAGCAAGAGACATGTCAGCAACTTTATTTTCAAGGCTCAGATCAAGCTTGATAGCGCGGTTTGCGTCAGTCATTTCTCAATTTCTCCTAAGAAATTTATTGTGTATTTTCAGCTACAATAAGATGAATTGTCAGTCCGTTGCGCACAGGGTGTAGCGAGCTTTGACGTAATGCAAAGCCTGCCTCTGTGAGCTTCAGCGCTAAATTTGTCATGTCAAAACCAAGCCAGCGGTCACCGTAGTCTGCACGCATTTTTTCGTTGTCGTGCTTATCAAAGTCGGCAAGCACAAGCAGGCCGCCTTTGCGGAGAACGCGTCGGATTTCTTTCAGGGATTTTCCCGGGTGGGAAAGGTGATGCAACACCATGTTGATGGTGGCGAAATCTGCTTCGCCATCACGTAATGGAAGATGTTCAAGATCGCCGATCCGTAAAGAAATACGGTCTTCGTCTTCAACCAGTCTGCGTTTTGCAAGCTCCAGCATACGTGGGGAACCATCTACGCCAATAATGTTCAGCGAGCGCTCAAGCATACGCTCAAGCAGGGTTCCTGTTCCGCAGCCTAAGTCCACAGCTACTTTGCAGCGTGGCATACGTTCGAGAATAGCACCCGGTAGGTCGAAATCACCGATAACTTCGCGGTTGAGCTGATCCCAGTCTTCGGCGATGGCATTAAAGAACTGCTTCGTTTTACGAACACGTTCTTCAATAATGGTCGCAGCCATTTCCATGTCGGAATCAAGAGTCTCATCTTCGTCAATAAACGCTGCAACAGCGTCAATAAACTCTCTTCCTTCGCCTTCTGGTGGTGCACTGTAAAAAACCCACAATCCATCGCGACGAGAGGTCAAAAGGCCTGCGCCTGTGAGGATTTTAAGATGGCGTGATACGCGGGACTGCCCCATTTCCAGAATGGTAACAAGCTCGTTTACGCTAAGCTCGTACCTGTTGAGAACGTGCAGTAATCTCAGGCGGGTTTCATCTGCCAGCGCCTTGAATACAGGAAGGATGGTCGACATATTATATTCCTATGCTATTTTCGGCTGTCTTGATTGAGTTGCATCAAGAAAACTTGATACAGCTTTATCTAAGGTTTGAGATACAGTCAAGTAAATCAACCGTGAATAACAATTAGTGCAATTCTCGCAAAAGCATTGGGGGAAAACAGTTTCCGACTTTCATAATTGCGCTACTCATGGATACTTCGCACTATGAAAAGAGCAGTTTCATGATTGAGTGGTAATAAATAAGATATACTGAATTTTAGATACTGGTGAAGAAAGTTATAAGGCGTAACTGTTGATGGGTAGAGACTTTTATTGAATACGGTGGTCTTATTTTATTGATAATTCAGATTTTTATGGAACTTGTTCAGGACAAAATTCTTGCATGTGTTCTCTGCTTGCTATACTGCTTGCCCGAAGTACACAGGCATAAAAAATATTACGGATAACTTAGCTTGCAGATAGATTTTGCTGCGAGAAATCCGCACAGACTGCCTGCTCAACAGGAGCGTTTTCAATGTTGTTTCCAGGTTCGCGCCAGCGAACAGAATTTATCAAGTATGGTGTAAAAACCGCACTTGCTGCACTTCTTTCTTATGTTCTAGCATCACTTACTGACCCGGACTTGGGTTTCTGGGCTGTTATTAGCGCTGTTATTGTTATGCAGCGTAACGTTGCCGCGTCTATGCAGATGTGCGGGTACCGTCTTGTGGGTACTGCCATCGGTGCGACAATGGGCATGACAGCTCTATATCTTGTTCCGCCTACAGATCATGGTCGCCTTGCAGGATTCCTCGTAACAGTAGGGCTTTGCGCATATCTTAAGCGTTATACAAACCGCTTTTCTATGGCTGCTATCACCGTCACCATCGTTATGCTCGCTCCGCAAGCCTCTGGTGACTACATCCAATATGCCCTCTTTCGCGTAGCAGAAATTAGCATCGGTGTGTGTTCAACATTCATCGTTGCGCTTCTTATCTGGCCACACCATGCAAGCGAAGAACTTAAAGAGCGCTTGCAGGAACAGTTCACGCGCTGTGCAGATAAATTCGAACTCATCATAGACTCATTCATGGCTCTCAAGTGTGATACCTGTAAAGGCATGCTTATCGATCTTGAAGACGAAATTCACTACAATAGAGAATTGTTTCGTGGTTACCTGCGTCATGAGCGGTTATTTGTTGATGACGATTCAGCCATGCTCGATATTAAAATTGAGACTCTCGTGCAAAGTGTAGAGCACTTGCGTGCCATGCTGCATGTTGTGCACGAACTCCGAGACAGTGATTACTGCATCATTATGGAAGCTGAAATTCGTAAAGTGGTGAAAGAATCGCAGGATGTAATGCGTGCGATCGGGCGAAATGTTATTCCTGACAACCGCAAGTTGCAGCAAGCTTTGTTCAGTGCAGATAAGCGGCTGGAACATCTGCGTGAAGAAGGGATGATTCAGCGTATCACTATGCGCGACATGATGCAGATTGTAAGCTTTTACCACAGTGCCCAACAGCTTGGTGAAGATTTGATTATCTCTATTAAGAAGCAGAATAAGTACAAACGCGTTTAGTTTTTAGCTTGTGTTTTGTTTGCCTCCGGCGGGCAGGCTCTGCCTTGCATCCGCAAGGGGGAGGCCCCCTTGACCGCCATTATGGGGGAGTCTTTTTTGTTTGTTCTTTAGTATGATAATACGTGGTTACGAACAAATTTAGATAAAGAAATCAGGTGTACTAGCTTTATTGAGAAGCGAGAGTATACTGATAGTCGTGATTTTAGCTTGGAACTGTTGACCATTGTTTACGGTCAACAACTCACCTGTACGTCAACGCAGTCGAGAGGGCGTCCCTCTCGCGGGGATGCAAGGGGCTGGCCCCTTGCCCGTCGGAGACAAAAGAATTCAAGCACCGCAGTCTGCCGGAGGCATTAGCCTTCCACAAGTTGAGAGGAATTATGGAACATAGCGCAAGCAAAATGCTTAAGAAGCTTCTGTATGAGAAGGGCGGAGACCGCAACATGCCACTTGTGCCATTATGGCAGAATTGGGACATGGTTATGGGCGAGGAGCTGGCAGAGCTTGGTCGTCCTTTGGGTCATAAAAACCGTACGATTATTATTGGTGCTGAAGATAATATGGCTCAGTACGAACTTTCTGCGCAAACATATGATGTTCTTGAGCGGGTGAATGCATTTCTTGGAAAAGATATGTTTGATACTGTGCAGGTCGAGTTGATGCGGGGGCGAGAGGCTCTTGATGATATTACTATGCCGACGTTTGAAAAAGCACTGGTAAAAATTCCACCACGGCCTGATGATCTTGGAGATCTAGAACATATCCTTGATCCTGAATCACCTGTGACTAAGTGTTACAAAAAATATGTTGCGATGTATGACGGGAAAAAATATGAGTAAGGATGTGGGGCATCGCACTTTTCGATCTTAAAAAATTTCCTTGCAGAGTGGTACTATGCCTATAGATACAATTGCTCAAAAAATTTTGCAGATAATCGGCAGCCCTCCTGCAGAAGGGCATAATTCCATTTTCCCACTCAGTACGGTTTATTCCACCACGCAACACACTATGCGGTCTGTAATAGCCCCTCAAACTATCGCCCTACTTGTCCTGCAAGGTACTAAGATTCTTACATTGCAAGCAGAGTCTATTCGTCTTCATGTTGGTGATATGTTTATGATTCCTCCGCAGATAGAATTTACAGTGGAGAACATTCCTGAAGCTGATACAGGGCAGTATCTTGCTCTATGTTTGACCTTTGATGAGAAAATGCTGGCGCGCGTCGGTGCGTTGAAAAATAACGAAAGTAATCTTTCTCCTCAACGAGCTAGTATGTTTCGTTTTCTCATGACTTCGGATCTGGACGCAGCAATAGAAACCGTTCTTAACTCCATTGCTAATTACCCGCAAAATCACCACCTGCGCTCTTTGTATCAAGAAGCGGTTTTGACCATCATAGGAGAGGAGACCTCCTGTGTGCCTTATTTATGGGAGCAAGCACAAAGTTGGCAGGCTCGCTGTGCCTTCCTCTTCAGTATGGATCCTGGATATAGATGGACAATCACAGAGGTCGCGGAACGTCTTGGTGTTGGTGAAAGGAGTCTTCGACGTCACTTGCAGGCAGAGGACATTGGTTTTCGAGAACTTTTGCAAGCGACACGGCTTAATGCTGCTTTGAACAGGCTGCAATTAGGCACAGAAAACGTGGGAGAAGTTGCTTATCGTTGCGGTTATGAATCCGCTTCACGTTTTGCCGGACTTTTCAAACAGCGCTTTGGCATTACCCCTAGTGAATTATTACGGGCTTATGCCGTTTCCGAATACTCTTTGACCGAATCATGATAGTTGCCTATCCGTGCGCATGCTACCTTTATTGAAACACCACTTTTATCTTTTGGAGGTTTCATGCGATATCTATTAGCTTGTTTTGTTATAACAGCTCTTTTGTTCTCTACCGCGAATGCTGCAGATTTCACTCTGACAAGTCCGGATGTACAAAATGGAGAGCGTCTTTCAATCAAACAGGTTTTTAACGG
Source organism: Halodesulfovibrio sp. MK-HDV (assembly GCF_009914765.1). NCBI lineage: Bacteria > Pseudomonadati > Thermodesulfobacteriota > Desulfovibrionia > Desulfovibrionales > Desulfovibrionaceae > Halodesulfovibrio > Halodesulfovibrio sp. MK-HDV. Next base: position 214,525 of record NZ_WYDS01000005.1, read on the forward strand.
TTTTGGTTGTACGGGGGATAATGTATCTCCGTCCCTTGAGTGGAAGAATGTTCCAGCCGAAACCAAAAGCTTTGCTGTTACACTGTATGATCCGGATGCACCGACCGGAAGCGGTTGGTGGCATTGGGTCGTGTTTAACATTCCGGCATCAATCCAGTCTTTACCTGCTAATTTTGGGACGGATCAGTCTCCTTTGCTTCCTGCCACTACTATTCAGTCTAGAACGGACTTCGGGACAAAAGGATTTGGTGGCGCGTGTCCTCCTCAGGGAGATAAGCCTCATCGATACCAATTTACCGTTTACGCATTGGATGTAGACCGTCTTGATCTTCCATCGGGGGCTCCCGCTGCGATGGTAGGATTTTATTTGCACCAGCACACTATTGCCAAGGCGCAAATCATAGCAACTTACAGTAGGTAGTATCGTTGTATACGAGCGGGGAGGTTAGCCTCCCTGCATTGTAGTGCAGCAACATCTTTTTGAAATTCAACAAGTGTGGATTTTAAGCAAGCAAGAGTTATGAACGCGCAGTGGTAGTCTGACATTCGTTGTCTCGGAGACTGAGGGAGCGGAAGATTTGCTATACGTAGGGGATGGCTTTCAATGCACAGCTAGAGAAGGGTAAAGAGAAAGGTCTTACAGGGAACATTGTGCAAGTTTGTTGGGACAATTCGTTCACACGGTCACAGCTACTTAGCGATAGAAACCGGATTCCCTGTTTTGAATTCCTTCGCCGCCCGAACAAAGTTCACTGCCCAGTGCGGTTCGCCTAGTGCGAACAGGTGGGTGTAGGATGCAAAAACATTCTTGTAGATAAGCCCGTCTAAGCGCTCACCCATTCCGAATCCTTTCGACATACGGAAGCCGAATGTTGGCTGTCCATTATCCACAATACATTTTGAATAATGAAATTCGTGCCCGCGGACTACAGAACCCAGTGGATGATACGGGTTTGGTTCAATAACTTCTGCATCAATATATCCAAGCCCTTGAGGGCGCTTGCACAGCTGAGTTTGAACAGGAAGCACGCCAGTCATAGGTGATGTTGCTGAATCCTGAATAAGGGCTTTGCATAGATACATAAATCCGCCGCATTCGGCGTAGATTGGCATTTCATTTTCTGCGAGCGCACGTACGTGTTCGCAGATTTTTTTATTGGCAGTGATGGACTCGTGCATGGTTTCAGGGAAACCGCCGCCTAGATAGAGTGCATCAATTTCCGGCCAGTCTTTATCGGATGTAATGGATAAGCGGATGAGTTGTGCGCCTGCGTGTTGCAGGGCTTGCAGGTTTTCATCGTAATAGAACCACAAGGCGTCGTCATGCACGTACCCGATGCGAGGCGTAATGGTTGGATCAACTTCCGGACAATTCGGCATTGTGGTTGTGCATGGACTGTCTACTTTAGAGGTCGCATTTGCACCTGTAGAGACCTTTTCTACCACGTCCCACACGTTGGGCTGTTCAGGAAGTTTTGGGGCGCTAGAAGCTATCTCCCACATTTTTTCTACATCAAGATGCTCTTCGATGATATTCGCAACTTGCTCCAATGCGGAGTTTGTTCCTTCGTACTCTGCGTTTGAAATAAGTCCCATGTGCCGTTCTGGAATAGGGTTGTTCTTAATCTTTGGTAAGCAGCCGAGCACAGGCACGTCTGTGTAGTGCTCAATTGTCTGGCGCAGAATAGAACGATGGCGGTCTGTTGCTGTGCGGTTAAGAACCACACCTGCGATGTGAACACCTTCTTCAAAGTTGAGCATACCTGTGAGGATTGCAGCAGCTGTACGGGTCATTTTGGTACAGTCCATTGCAAGAATAACGGGGGTGTTGATTATGCGGGCAAGTTCTGCTGTGGAGCAGGTTCCCGTCACATCTTTACCGTCAAACAGACCACGGTTCCCTTCGATAAGCGCACCATCATATCCTGTCGCTGTGGTGGCAAACAGGGCGTTGAGGGTCGCATTGTCCAGAAGGTACGGGTCGAGATTGGTACAAGGGTTTTGTGCAGCAAGCGCCAGCCATTTGGCATCAATGTAATCAGGCCCTTTTTTGAAAGGCTTGATACATAGTCCTTTACGGCTCCACGCTCTTGTAGTGCCAAGACTTGTGATGGTTTTGCCTGTACCGCCGCTGAGTCCGGCAATAATGAGTCGTGGAAGTGTCATATGATGCCTTGCTACACAAAGTGTCGAGTTGTGAAATGGGTCTACCAAATAGAAAGAGCGTATGGACAAAAGCCCATACGCCTTACGCTCTGTAGAACAAAGAACTTAATCTTCGTGCTCAGCACTAGCCTGTTTGCCAGCACCTTTGAGACCGTACATGGTAGTGGAACCTGAGGACCAGTATTCCATTACTTCAGTTTTAACGAGCTCTGAGAGGATCTTTTTTACAGCACGAGGTTTCATATCCGGAAAGAGCGGAAGGAAATCGTTGAAGTAAAATTTAGATTTGTTCTTAGATTTGGACTCAATGAAGTCAACAATAATTTTAGTTGATTCTTCCATGGGAAGCCCCTTTAGCGTTTAAGCGTTAAACCGGACGAGGGAAACCCTCGTCCGGCGTAATTTCGAAGTAACTTTGCTTAGAACTTGAACTGGGTAGTCTGACGCCAGGTGTAGTAAGCGTGGTCACGGAAGTCATCAATGAGATGCTCGGTGAACTCGAAGCCGGTAAGTTCGAAGAACTTTTCCCAACCAATGCGTTCAATCCAATCGCCAAGACGCTCATATTTCATAGCGTTGTCAGCGTAGATATCGATGATGAGTTTTACTTTCTCAGTAAGTGTAGGCCAGCGAGGCATTTCGTTAGGAATGTACGCTACAACAACTTTAGAGAATTTAGGCTGGGAGATACGGTTAGAAACCTTACCACCAACCATGATTACAACGCCGTCACCTTCGCCATCGGAGATAGGAAGAGCAGGACACATAGTGTAGCAGTTACCACAGTACATGCAACGCTCATTCTTAATAGCGATGGTGTTAACTTTCTTACCGTCGAGTTCGATCTTAGTAGGGCGAACAGCAGCGGTAGGACAAGAAGCAACTGCGAGAGGAATCTCACAAAGCTGATCAGTCCACTCGTGGTCGATCATTGGTGGCTTGCGGTGGATACCAACAAGGCCAATGTCGGAGCAGTGTACCGCACCACACATGTTGATACAACATGCGAGGGAGATACGAACTGGTGCAGGCAGACGGTGATTCTGGAAGTCAGAGAAAACTGAATCCATAACAGCTTTAACTGGGCCAGAAGCGTCAGTTGCAGGAGTGTGGCAGTGAACCCAACCCTGAGTGTGAACGATGTTGGTAATACCAGCACCGGTGCCACCGATAGGGAATTTGTGGGAACCACCATCGAATTTACGAGAAGAAAGATCTTCTTTAAGAGCAGCGAGTTTTTCTTCGCTGTCAGTCATAAATTCAACGTTGTTACGAGTAGTAAAGCGGAGGTGGCCGTCACAATGTTTGTCAGCAATTTCGCAAATTTCGCGAATATGAGTAACAGACATAAGACGAGCAGCACCTACACGAACGGTAAATACTTTATCGCCGGATTCGCCAACGTGAACCAATACACCAGGCTCGAGGATTTCGTGGTAAGCCCACTTGCCCTTGTTTGCCTTGATTACTGGAGGAAGGAATTCTGTGAATTCGCGTGGGCCAATATCAGTGATACGGCCTTCCATTGGTTTCGCTGGATTGTAACCGGAAGAGATGAATGCCATGTTATTGTGCTCCTCTTCTTAGCGCTGGTGGCGCTTGCGGTATGCGTTGATGTCACGGTCCCAACCACCAGGTACGTCTTCTTCTTTGAAGAAGATGTATGGGTTGTGACGAGGCTCCTGAACGTTGTGAGCAGTCGGGGTCTGACCAGTAACTTCGAGAAGTTTCTGGAGAGAGAGACGACGCATGGTTTCACCAAGGCGCTCACGGTTCTTACCTTCTTCCATCCACCAATCCCAAATGTTTTCAATAACTTCTTTGATTTCTTCGAAATCTCCGGAAGCTTCAATGAATGGGATAATGAGGGAGGACATCTGTGCACCGTCGAGAATAGGAGCTTTCGCACCACAAAGGATGGAAGCGCCACGTTCGTCACCGATACGCAGAGCACGAGGCATAGTGTTGATGCAATGCATACAACGAACACATTCGGAACGATCGATAGCGAGTTTGCCGCCTTCCCACTTCATTGCTGCAGAAGGACAACGGTTGATAACTTCAGCTTCGATGTCGAATGCGCCCCAATCTTTACCGGAGTGTGCGCCTGCGTTTGGCTTGAATTCGCCAGCAACGTAAGCAGCAACAGCTTCCTGATCGATTTTGATGCTATCTTTCCAAGTACCAACAACTGAGAAGTCGGAGCGAGCCATAGCAGCTACACAACCGTTAGGACAGCCGTCAAACTTGAATTTGAACTTGTATGGGAATGCTGGACGGTGAAGTTCGTCCTGGTATTCCATGGTCAAGTTGTAAGAAGCAGCCTGGGTATCGTAACATGCGTATTCACAACGGGACTCGCCGAGGCAAGCTGCTGGGGTACGCAGGTTAGAACCGGAGCCACCAAGGTCGTTATTCAGATTGTGAGTAACTTCCCAGAAGACTTCTTCAAGCTGTGGTGTTGTTGTACCAAGAAGTACGATATCACCAGTTGCACCATGCATGTTGGTAAGACCAGAGCCACGGAGGTCCCAGATGTCACAGAGCTGACGAAGGAAATCAGTGGTGTAGTATTTACCAGCAGGCTGGTTCAAACGTACGGTGTGGAAATGAGCAACGCCAGGGAACTGCTCAGGCTGGTCACAGTAACGACCAATAACGCCGCCGCCGTAACCGAATACGCCTACGATGCCGCCGTGTTTCCAGTGAGTTTCACCGTCGTTGTAAGAAAGTTCCAGAACACCGAGGAGATCGTCAGGACAATCTACAGGGATCTGGTAATCAAGGCCTTTAGGGTTAGCAGCACGCGTTGCTGCTTCCTGCTTAATGTCGGAGACAAAACTTGGCCAAGGGCCAGTTTCGAGCTGATCCAACATCGGAGTTGCGTGTTTCGCCATTACCTTACCTCCACAAAAAAGTTGGTATGTGTTTTTACACCAGACACTTCCATCCCACCGCAGGCGATCTGATAGCGGTCAAGATGGACGCACCTTATAGGGAGTAAATCTGGTCTAAGATTTCGTTCCTGAAAAAGGGCGTGATTTTTTGGACAAAGTTATCTCTTGCTAGAAAGAACGCCTCGATTTGTCAAGTGTATTTGATAAGTTTGTGTATAGCATTTTCTATTTGTAAGTTGCAGAAAAACAACGCAAACCCCGCGTTATATGCTGACAATTTAAGTTTGCAGTAGGGTAGTAACATAACGAACTTTCATCAAAAGAAAGTGCATATTTCCGCAAGTGCTTTTTTTCACAATTTTAGGGTGCGGAAAAATGTCAGCAAGATTAAGATGTAATAAGATGTAAAATCTTTTTCTCAGAAAAAAATGGATGGGAACTTGGAAAAAACGCAGTCGCGCAGACTTGACCTCGCTGCATAAATGAGGTCAAAGCCACACAAGAACTATGTGAGGTTTGTTATGAAAGATCAGCTCGGACACTACTACTATCCGGCACCGAATGATAAGAAAACCCGTGTATATGTGCGTCGCAACGCAGATGACATTGAATTTCGCATTTGGCGTGCAGATAATGAGCAAGTATGGGATCAGCACGGTTGGGTGCCATTTGAAGCCATCAAACAGGCTGCAGAAATGTATAAAGGAATGGGGCGCGATGCCGACCCGATGCTTTTTTATGATATCTCTGTAGCGAAAGTTTTGCTCAGCGAAAACTAGTAGCCATTTTTGGCTGTACAAAAGATATTGTATTTTTTGTACAACTAGCGGCAGCCCTGAATTCTCAGGAGCTGCCGTTATTTTTTTGTCCAAAAAACGTCAGTATAAAATGTTCATATATAATGTTACTAACGTAATCGAAAGAGTGTTTTTGCGCTCCGTCCTGTTCAGAATCGATGGTGGAGTCACTGTACCAGCAAAAAAAAATTGCGTAGAATTCGTATTCGTTGAATAATCAACGAGTTCTAATGGTTGGTTCAGTCGTCCTCCTTGCTTTGCGCAATGGGGACTTTGTTTAGTGCCGGTTTTGCCTTTTTTGTAAAATCGTGTACTGTGACCGATGCAACACGAGATGAGGTGATCATGTCCCGCCGATGGATAGAAGCCAATAGAGAAGAGTTTGCACGCGATATCATGCGTGATTTCTGCATGGTATCAAGCATTCTGGAAGAACAGTTTGCACGTTTTTCAGACTCCGGTGCGGTTTCGTTTACACAAGTGCGTGATCTGCTGGGCAGTACCATGAACAAGGGACTGCTTTGGCGTTTAAAAGACACCGCTCATCATTTGCTCAGAACAGACGTGCAGGCTCCTGTGGTAGCGAAGGCTCTGGACTGGGCTATCAGTTATGTGTTTCACGAATGTATCAAGCTAAAAGAAGATGCCTACCAGCAACAGCACTATGCTCCTATGTTTAAAGCATTGGAGAAGCCTGCTGCGGAAAATGGCATTCAGGACATTGTCGAACCTTTTTCACAGCTCCTCGGGGAAACTCGCGAGAGTATGTCTCGCGAAATTGCCCGTATTTCTTTTTTGCTTTCACGCTGCAAAACACTCTTTTGCATCTACTGCGCTCACAACAAGCAAAATTTATTGCTTTCCAGGTTGTTATATTCACGTAACGAGCTGGTCAGGGGCGTATTCGGTAACGACTATGACACTCTAATCTCTTCTATTTATGGAACGGTGCCAGAAGAAATGTATATTCTGGCAGCAGAAGGGCTTTTGGAAGGAGGACGCCTTGATGAGGCGTTAGAGGCAGCAATAGAAGCAGCGCAGATAAATCCTGCGTGTACCAAAGCTGCTACAGTGCGCCAAAATATTGAAGAATTGTTAAAAGACTCGTCTCCAAGGAGGGTAAAGAACAGTGACCTTGTTTCATCTAAACCGCGCGACATCGAAGCTTAAACTCGAGAACCTTGAACAAGGTGAGTATTTCCGTGATCTGTATCCTTACAAGCAGATTAGCCGTATCGCGTTTGATGATGTTTTTGTGGCACCGCGTCCTGCGGAACCTATGTTCATCACCGATACCACTTTTCGGGATGGCCAACAGGCAAGACCTCCGTACACGGTAAAGCAAATTGAAACTATTTTTGACATGCTGCATAGACTTGGTGGTAGAAGCGGATTAATCCGTGCCTCCGAGTTCTTCATGTATTCAGACAAAGACAAACGTGCCATCGATGCCTGCCGATCAAGGGGCTACAAATATCCGGAAATTACCGGATGGATTCGTGCCCATAAAAACGACTTGAAGATAGCTAAAAGTATGGAATTTAGAGAAGTAGGTATGCTTACCTCCGTCTCTGATTACCATATTTACTTAAAGCTGGGACTTGATCGTGAACAGGCAATGCGCAACTACCTTGATGTAGTCGAACAGGCTCTTGCCTGGGGTATTTCTCCTCGCTGTCATTTTGAGGACATTACCCGCGCTGATATTTATGGATTCTGCCTGCCATTTGCAGAAAAACTGATGGATCTTTCCCGTCAGAGCGGCCTGCCGGTTAAAATTCGTATGTGCGACACCATGGGCTACGGTGTTCCGTATACGGGAGCAACTCTCCCGCGTTCGGTTCCTCGTATTGTCCGCGCTTTTACGGATGAAGTCGGCGTGCCAAGTGAATGGTTGGAATGGCACGGACATAACGATTTTCATAAAACATTGGTTAACGCTGTAACAGCATGGCTGCATGGCTGTGGTGGCGCTAACGGAACCTTACTCGGATTTGGTGAACGTACCGGTAACTCGCCTATTGAGGCGCTTATTATTGAATACATATCCCTTACCGGTCACGACGAAGCTGCTGATACCCGAGTAATCAGTGAAATTAGTGAATACTTCGAAAGCGAGCTTGAGTACAAAGTGGCGGATAACTATCCGTTTGTTGGACGCGATTTCAACGCCACAAGTGCAGGTATCCACGTGGACGGGCTTGCTAAAAACGAAGAAATTTACAACGTATTTGACACGACTCGTCTTCTTAACCGCCCTGTGCCGATTATCATTACAGATAAATCCGGTAGAGCCGGTGTTGCGTACTGGATTAACCAGACACTTAAACTTTCAGGCGATAGTGAAGTTTCAAAACGTCACCCTGCTGTTGGTAAAGTGTACAGCCGTATTATGGAAGCGTATGAAAAAGGTCGCTCCACTTCTGTTTCTAACAAAGAAATGGAACGCCTTGTACGTCGATACATGCCGGAAATGTTCCGTACTGATTTTGATAACTTGAAAGAAGTTGCACATAATCTTGCGGCTAAGCTTATTTCCAAGCTTTCCGAAGATTGCCGGGTTATTCTCACAAAAGAGAACTACGGCTGCCTTACAGATTTTGTGCGCGACTATCCTTTCATTCAGTATCTCTATCTTACTGACAAAGAAGGTGGCTTGATCGCATCAGAAATTACTGATCTGCGATTTAAGGAACAGTACGAAGTTCTTGAAATCGGTTACGATTTCTCATCCAGAGAGTGGTTCAAGCAGCCGGTTCAAACTGGCAAGCTGCATATTACCAACCTGTACACATCTCATTTTACAGGACAGCTGATATTAACGGTATCCGCTCCTGTAACAGACAGTGATGATAACATTACTGGTGTGATCGGTGCTGATATTATGCTCGAGCAGCTCTTACAGCGTGAATGCGAACTGGAAGAGGACAAGAAGCCCGAAGAATTTTGTTAGATAACGTAAAGACGATAGAAGAACGCATGTTGCCTCTTGCGGCATGCGTTCTTTTAATATTATAGCCAGTGAATATTCTATTTTAGTTGCATTATATTCTAGGAGTATTCATTGCGAATTCTTGTTTTATCACTCTGTATTGCATGTATTATTTCGCTTGTCGGGTGTGGGAAGACACACATTTCTTCACCCAAGAAATATTCAGCCCCTACCAAAGTAAAAGCGAAGCATAAGACTTCCGGTTCATATACTGTATGGGGTAAGCGCTACACAAAATTGGCATCATCCAAGGGCTTTATTGAGTACGGAAAAGCTTCTTGGTACGGTAAAAAATTCCACGGTAGAAAAACTGCAAACGGTGAGCGGTACGATATGTACGGTATGACAGCCGCGCATAAAAATTTACCGTTTGGAACCATCCTACGCGTAACAAACATGAAGAATAAGCGATCTGTTGTTGTACGAGTTAACGACAGGGGCCCTTTTGTTGAAGGCCGCGTTGTTGATTTGACCCATTCCGCAGCAAAGAAGCTTGGCATGCTTGGACCCGGTGTTGTTTCAGTAAAGATTGAAGCCATTGGTGGCCCAGAGCATAAAAAGTATGCATCCACATCGAAAGAGCAAAGTGGATCGTTTTATATTCAGGTTGGTTCCTTCGGGGATAAGTTCAACGCCCAGACACTTCGGCAGAAGATTGTCCGTAATGGGCGTTCCTGCCGATTGTTTCAGGATGTAAGTTCCAGTATCTGGAAAGTGCATGTCGGTCCCTACTTTACTTATACGGCTGCGGAGCGGGCCAAAAAAACGCTCACGAATGAATTTTCTGGTGCCTTTATTTTTGCAAGAAAATAGGCACAAAAAAACCCGCTTTACGCGGGTTTTTTTGTAAGATGTACAGGCACACAGTGCAGGTGCAGGGTGTGCCTGACTATCCGTGCCGAGAACTAA